>CAVHBF010000001.1:0-33741 GCA_963634195.1 Bacteroides thetaiotaomicron
ACTGTACTGTGCTGACTCGGAAATCAAGAAACAATCTATCATTAGCTGATTTGGCAGACATTCTTTATAGAATGGAAACTGAACGAAAGGATTTTGGGATAGGTGCAACTGCTACGGCGTTTGGCTTCAAATATGGTAAGGTTATTACAGATGCAAATTTTTCATGCGGCAACATAATAGACGAAGCGAAGAAAATACATCCCGATTTCGGACTGACACATACTCATGATGCGACAATTAAATATGGAGTCGACCTGTATAATATGTTCGAAAACAGTATCTTTGGATTACATTTTTCCAAAGGCGGTTTTTCCGAAAGTTACAGGCGTACTCCAACTGTAGTAGACAATGCTGTCTATCGTCCTTACATTACCGCCCTCCGTACCAAGCCCTTCATGCTCCTTGCCGGCATCAGTGGCACAGGAAAGAGCCGCATTGTCCGTGAGTTTGCTTTCAAGTCTTGCCCCAAGGAGTTGCAAGACAAGGACGGCACGACCCCGGGCAACTACTGCATGATAGAGGTGAAGCCCAACTGGCACGACTCAACCGAGCTGTTGGGATATTGGAGCAATATTCAGGAGAAATACATATTCACCAAGTTCGTGAAATTTCTGGTGAAGGCGAAGATGTATCCCAACGTGCCGTTCTTCGTGTGTCTGGACGAGATGAACCTTGCGCCCGTGGAACAATATTTTGCCGAGTTCCTCAGCGTATTGGAAACAAGGCGCATCGTAAAGAGCGAGGACGGAGAGACGGAGACCGTGAAGAGCGGTGCGCTTGTGGACAAGGAGCATTTCCGGAAACTTGGAGAGGTGGAAGGCTACCAAAATCTCAGGACAGACAGGGAAATCTACTTCAAACTGTTCAACATCGACGACAAGGCGGAGATGGACGCCGTGGCGGAGAGCGGCGCCGACACGCTGCTCACCGAAGGCCTGACCCTGCCGGAGAACGTGTTCACAGTAGGCACGGTAAACATGGACGACACCACGCACCAGTTCTCGCGCAAGGTGATAGACCGCGCCATGACGATAGAGATGAACGGCGGCGCATTGGGCGACATTTTCAGGAACAATGCCGACCTGGTCTATGCCGACCGTCCGCTGACCATGGACGACCTGCGCAGCCGTTACGTCAGCGCCGCCGAAGTGGTGGAGAAATGCCATGCCGTGGTTAACGATGCCGGGATAAGCGGCTTCATACGGGGCGTGGGCGATGACGGACTGCCGCAAAGGCTGGAGGCCGTCAACAAAGTGCTGAAAGGCACGCCGTTCACCGTGAGCTACCGGGTGATGAACGAACTGGCCATCTACCTTGCCGTGCTTCTTGACCGGGCCGCAGAAGAGGGCAAGGAAGTGGACTTCGGGTCTTTTGTGCAGTATGTGGACACCGCCGTCGACAGGATACTGCTGATGAAGATACTGCCCCGGGTGGAAGGGGATGACGAGATGTTCCGCATATCAGAGAAAGAAAGAAATGCGAATGGTCTGGACAGTCAAGTCAATGAAGACGGAGGCATGAGCCATGAGTTTACCAAGCTTGACTGGTTGAAGCAGATTGCTCCGCAGCACACCGAAGGAAATGAAAATGAGTATATGGCGGTTGACAAGCTATCAGAAATGATTGACCGCTTGAATCGCCAAAGTTTCACTCGCTATTGGCCATAAAACATTATTTGTCTGGAAGCATTACGCTTTGAACACCAAAACGGAGACTATCAGGTAGTCGTAAGAAGCGAAGACCTGTCGTATGCTTGGGAACGTTTCAAAGGTCGCATAGACAGGGCTAACGATTCCAAGCCGGAAAGTGATGTGCCATACGAAGAACGGTATTGCCGATACGCATCAAGTGACGCATGTCGGCTGACACTGCATGAACACGAAAACTTGTCATCGAAGAATTATGATGGTGAGGCGCAACTGTGGGAAGAACGGTGGCCAGTTGTGTTTGAGACTTGCGAATACAACATAGCCATCCGGTTTAAGACAGGATTCATTGACAACGGAAGCACACCAAAGGTGCTGCATGTTCGCAGGGACGTGGAACAGGCGTTCTATGTTGACACCGACTACAACGGGAACAATGTGCTTGGTTTATCCGGTAACGTGAGTTTCCTCAATGAGCCGGGTGTCTTCAAGTTGGAATTCGAATACCAGCACGTAGGTCGCTTACACCGTGCATGGATTACGTTTGATGTCGTCAGTCCCAAGCTTGACACCAAGCACGACTACAAGTCGCTGCTCAACGATGTCAACGAGGAATACAACGATGTCATCTTCCGCTATCTCGCCACCACATACCAGCAGCTGACCCGCGGCCACGTGCGCAACGACATCGTGTGGATGAACATCTTTGAGGAGATCATAGACGACTATCTCAAGAACATGGAACTCATCCTGCACCGCCCACACCAGAACGTGCGTACCAACAGAATCTTTGCGAAGGTGGACAAAATCAAGCGGTGGACTCCCGCCCTGGAGGACGAGTATGCCGAGGAACGCAAGGCAAGACGGCTGGACAGCCACTGGTTCGGGCTGAACGAAAGCGACACCACGGTGAACACGCGCGAGAACCGTTTCGTGAAGCACACCCTGTCGCACATAGGCAAGCGTCTCACGAAGATCCTCAACGAGGTGCTGACGCAAAACCGCAACGAGGAACTGTCGGAAGAACACCGTCGCCGCCTCGCAGGCTACCGGGAGCGCATATACAAGCTGGAGCACAACCCCTTCTTCCGCACGGTGGGCAAATTCGAGGGGATGAGCCAAGACAGCATGGTGCTGCAGAGCCGTGCGGGATACCAGCAGGTATACAAGGACTGGATAAAGCTGCGCCGCGGCATAGACCTCTACAACGGGGCGTCCAACATCGGGACACTGCAGATATGGGAAATCTACGAGCTGTGGTGTTTCATCAAGATGAAGCGCATGGTGAAGCAACTCCTGCACATGGAAAAGGAAAACCCGCAGTACGAGAAGCTGGTGTCCGAGCCGGCAGGGTCGCTCCTCAACCCGTTCTCCAACTCACGGATGGAGCACGTGGTGACCTTCAACTATCCGACACCCGATGACAACGATGACTCGGAATGGGCGGAACAGATGCGCAATCATGCCGGAGACGTGGTGACACTGCACTACCAGCACACATTCAACCGCCGCAACTCCGACAACTTCGGCGTACACACGGCAACCACGGAGCAACGCCCCGACATAGTGCTCAACATAGTGAAGAAGGACGGCGGCGACATATTGCTGACCTATCTGTATGACGCCAAGTACAGGGTGGTCAGCGACAGCCGGCTGGACAAGGACATGGAGCAGGCGGACATGGACGAGATGAAGGAACTGCACGGCGGCGACTATCCCCCGCCTGAAGCCATCAACCAGATGCACCGCTACCGCGACGCCATATATTACGGTTCAGACCGCAAGGAGCATTCGAGCAAGGAAATAATTGGCGGCTACATCCTGTTCCCCGGCCGCGGAGACGGCGACACCATTGCCAGGAGATACTACAGCGGCAGTGTGGAGAGCGTGAACATCGGGGCGTTTCCCCTGCTGCCGAAGAGCAAGAGCAGGAAAGAGCACGAAGGACACGAAAACGAAGACAGCCCGCAACTGTACAACCACCTCAAGAACATCCTTTTGGAGAAATCCACAGGGACGGAGCATGTGGAGAAAGCCATTCCGCAACGGGGGCTTGTCTACAGGCTGCCGCTTGAGGGCAAAGACGCGCCCGTGCTTGTCGGCTACTGCAAGGAGGGGCAGTGGGACACAGTGCTGAAGAACAAGCTCTACTATGCGAGGGCCGGATTTGACAGCGGTTCGCTCCGGCTTGTGCCGGGATTCGAGACGTGCAGATATCTCATCATGCACGACAGGAAGCAAAAGGCGATATTCAAGCTGACGGGCAAAGGGCCGCGTGTCATCTCGGGTGAAGACCTGAACAAGAAGGGATTCAGTGCAGGGCGGGAGTATTATCTGGGCTTCGATCTGGAGTCGGACAAGCCGGCTATAGAATTCATCGGCGAGACAGGCGAGGCACTGAGGCTGGCCAAGCCGAAGATTCCGTACAAAAAGGAGCCGTATTTCTCGACGCTCGGACAATTGCTGGAGCCTCCCCCGAAACACAAAGACAAAGGCTAACAAATATACCCGACTTTGGCAAGGAAGTGAAAGGGTTGCTGGACAGGGCACAAAAAGGAGTCCGGATGAAAAATTGACATGGCAATACGTGAGATGCCGTTTATTGCCTGGTCCTTTATCGGAAAATCATTGGATACTGTTGCGGAAAGACGGCAAATATTGCTGTCGGACCACGCTTGCGCTCAGACAAAATGAGTACATTCGCGCCGTGAAAAACGAGAGGGGAGATGACATGACGACAGAAACGAATGACGTGGAAAATCAGAATAGAATGAAAAGAACAAAAAGAATAAAGGCAACAGCATGGGCAGTGGTCTGCACATTGGTCATGAGTCCAGTGACATTGTGCGGCAAAGACAACCATAAGCCACAGTCCAAACCGAATGTAATTCTCGACACCGACATCGCCTCGTCAGCGGATGATGTCGTGGCGATGGTAGGGCTCTACAATCTGGCGGATCATGGAGCCGTCAACCTGAAGGCAATCATGGTGAACCGCATGGGTGACAGAAACGCCAAGTTTGCCGACATCATGGACACTTACTACTGCCATCCCGAGGTGCCCATCGGCATGGTGCACAACGGCGTGGAATCCCCAAGGATATTCATAGACTACGGCAACATGGCCGAGCCGGAAAAGGCAGCCGGCGAACCGCTGTTCAAGCGCACGCTTACCGATGACCAGATAGCCAATCTGCCAGATGCGGCCAAGCTCTACCGCAAAGTGCTGAGCGAAAGTCCCGACAGCTCCGTCATGATCCTCAGCATAGGGTTCGCCACCAACCTCGCACACCTGCTCGAGTCGGAGGGCGACGAATACTCCCCGCTCAACGGAGTGGAACTCATGGCAAAGAAAGTGGCCGCCGTCCACCTGCAGGCAGGACACTTCGGAAAGGCACAGGAGCCGGACTACAACTTCAGCCAGGACAAGGAAAACGCCCGTATCTATATGGATAAGTGTCCCTCTCCCATGTTTTTCTCACCGCAGGAGAGCGGCGACAAGTTCCATTACAACAACGAGGACGTGATTGCCGACCTCAAGTCCGCCGGCAAGGAAGACAGCCCTTTGTATGACTGCTACACACACCACAAGGTAAACAATACGCAGCACATGTGGGATGTAGTGACGCTGGTGCAGATGATGCGTCCGGATCTCTTCGACCTCTACGGGCCAAGCGACATATACGTGGACGACGACATGGTGCTGCACGAAGGCAAGAAGACGGAGAAGTCCAACCGCTATTACACCTTCCCGAAGGACGAGGCGTCGTGCAGGGAGATCATGGGAACCATACGCCAATACGTGAGAGGCAATTAGAGGGACAGGCACGGGGCAAAAGGGGAAGAGGTCGTCTCGCCGAACCGTTTGCCGCGGGTGTGTCCCGCTGACAGTTATGCCTTCCTGCACACTGCCGCCAGTCCCACTGCCGTCTGCACAAGACCGCGCATTGTGAGATATGCGAGCATGGCCAGCCACAGGGCATGATTGCCCATGACGGGAAACAGGCTGACGGCCACGGCAAAAAAGACCGCCGCACTCAACACTGACGACAGCAGCATGGGGCGTGTGGCGGTCATGCCGATGAACAGCCCGTCCCATACAAACGCCGCGCATCCTGCCGCCGGAACGGCCAACGCCCAGGGGAAATACTCCCATGAGGCCGCAATGACGTGCGCATCATCGGTGAGCAGCGAGAGAAACGCGGAGCCGCCAATGGCGTAGACGGCAGTGAAAAGCACGGTGACAAGCAGTCCCCAGAGAAACAAACGGCGCACCGTGTCGGCAAAGGCCTTATGGTTGTGCGCCCCGAAGTAACGTCCCCCCACGGCCTCGCCGGCATAGGCGAAACCGTCCATCACGTATGAAAAGAGCAGGAACAGCTGCATGAGCATGGCGTTGACGGCGAGCACGGTGGCTCCCTGTCGCGCCCCTGCCGCCGTGAAGTAGAGGTTGACAGCCACAAGAAACAGCGTGCGCAGGAAGATGTCGCAGTTGACGCTGAAGAAACGCCTCATGGCTCTCCACGCAAACAGTCCCCCGCCACTGAAATATCGGCGCAGCCGACCGTAGCGGCGCACGAGGAAAACCAGCGCGACCACGAGCCCGGCATACTGGGCGACCACCGTTCCCAAGGCCACACCCTCCATCTTCATGCCAAACAGACACACAAAAACGAGGCTCGCCGCGATGTTGGCCACGTTCTGCACAATGGCCGCGACCATAGGTATACGGGTGTTCTGCATACCTGTGAACCAGCCCGACAGCCCGTAGAGCGACAGCATGGCAGGTGCGCCCCAGATGCAAATGGCGAAATATGTGGTCACCGCCGGAGCCACATCGGGTGTAGGGCGTATCAGGAGGAGCACCGCGTGCAGCAACGGCCGCTGCAACACCACCAGCGCGAAAGCCAGCACCAACGCCACAACGAGCGACTGCACGAGCAGACGGGAGACCTTGGCGAGGTCGCGCCGGCCGAAAGCCTGCGACACGATGCCGCTCGTGCCCATGCGCAGGAAACCGAATATCCAGTAAACGAGGTTGAATATCATTGCGCCAACGGCTATCGCGCCCAGATAGACCACACTGCCCAAGTGGCCGGTTATGGCCACATCGACCATGCCGAGCAGCGGAACGGTGATGTTTGACGCTATTGAAGGCAGCGCGATGTTGAGTATCTGTCTGTCGCGTATGTTCATTTCCATATATATAAGGAAAGTCGGAGAGGTGCAGGCAGGCAAGCCCTGCACGAGAGTCTGTTTGTTAAAGTTTCAGCCGCTCTTGGCACATATACACCAAAGCGGGTCACGGCCGCAATGACAGCCGGGACCCGCTTCCATATGCCGTTGCATCCTGCCAAGCGTCAGTCTTCCTGGGGACGGTAGTTGTCGAGAAGACCGGTGCTGAGGTTGAGGATGTATTTCGCGTTTTTCTCCACCTCTGCCTCGGCGAGGTTGAGGAACACCTGTGCGCTCTTGGCGAAGAGCTCGGGCGCACGGCTGGCGTCGAGGGTGATGAGGTGTGCCATCATGGCGTTTGCCGTGATGTCGTAGAGATGGCGTGCCGCCAGATCCTGGAGTTCCTGGTTCTGCGCCTCCTTCACATAGTCCACGCAGGTCTCGAGCTTGTCGGCGAGAGCCTTGGCGCGGTCAAAGAGCGGCTGCATTTCCGCGCTGACCGTCTCCTGCTCTGTCTCGCGTATGATACTGAGATAGGTGCCGTTGGTGATGTAGCGTATGGCCGCCACTACCTGCAGCTGCGTGGTGCCCTCGTAGATGGATGTGATACGCGCGTCGCGGTAGAGCCGCTGGCAGGCGTACTCCAGCATGAATCCGGAGCCTCCGTGAATCTGTATGGAGTCGTAGGAGTTCTGGTTGGCATACTCCGAGTTGGTGCCCTTGGCAAGCGGCGTGAAGGCATCGGCCATGCGCGAGTATTTCTTCTGCTCCTGGCGTTCCTCGGGGGTGAGCTTGCGCTCGCGCGCTATGTCTTCCAGACATTTGTAGATGTCGACGTAGCGTGCGGTCATGTAGAGCAGCGAGCGTCCCGCGTCGAGTTTGGCCTTCATGTTGGCCAGCATCTCGTAGACGGCGGGGAACTTTATGATGGTCTGTCCGAACTGCTTGCGGTCCTTGGCATAGGCGAGAGCCTCGTTGTAGGCGGCCTGGCTGATGCCGACAGACTGGGCGGCAATGCCCAGACGTGCGCCGTTCATCAGTGCCATGACATATTTGATGAGTCCGAGCTTGCGGTCGCCGCAGAGTTCCGCCTTGGCGTTTTTGTAGACCAGTTCGCATGTGGGCGAACCGTGGATGCCGAGTTTGTTCTCGATGCGGCGCACGCTGACCCCGCCCTGGTTCTTGTCGTAGATGAACATCGACAGCCCGCGTCCGTCACGTGTGCCTTCTTCGGAACGTGCCAGCACGAGGTGTATGTCGGAGTCGCCGTTGGTGATGAAGCGTTTGCAGCCGTTAAGCCTCCAGCAGTCCTCCTTCTCGTCATAGGTGGCCTTGAGCATCACGCTCTGGAGGTCGGAGCCGGCATCGGGTTCGGTGAGGTCCATCGACATCGTCTCGCCCTTGCACACGCGCGGCACGAAACGTTGCCGCTGGTCTTCGCTGCCGAACTCATAGAGGGTCTCTATGCAGTCCTGCAGTGACCAGATGTTCTCGAAGCCCGCATCGGCGGTGGCCATCATCTCGTTGATGGCGGTGTATGGCGCACAGGGGAAATTGAGTCCGCCGTAGCGCCGCGGCATGGTCACGCCGTTGAGGCCGGCCTTGGTGGTGGCGTCGAGGTTCTCGTAAGTCTTGGAGGCGTAGCGCACGCCGCCGTTTTCGCAGTGGGGTCCCTCTGCGTCAACGTCTTCGGCGTTGGGCGCGATGATGTTGGCGGTGATGTCGCCCGTGAGTTCAAGGATGCGGTCATAGGAGTCCATGGCATCCTCAAAGTCCTGCGGAGCGTAGTCAAACCTGTCCTTGTCGGCAAAGTTGCGCTCCTTGAGTTCAACGATGCGCTTCATCAGCGGGTGATTAAGCTGGAACTTAATCTCTTCGTTATAATAGTTTGCCATAAGTCTGTTACTTGTTGTTTTTCTTGTAGTATTTGATGAGTTTGGGCACGACCTCTTCCACCGTGCCGTTGATGACATAGTCGGCAATGGCGTTGATGGGTGCGTTTTCGTCGGAATTGACGGAGATGATGATGCCCGAATCCTGCATGCCGGAAATGTGCTGTATCTGTCCGGAGATGCCGCAGGCTATGTAGACCTTGGGGCGCACGGTGACTCCCGTCTGGCCTATCTGGCGGTCATGGTCGCAGAAACCCGCATCCACGGCGGCGCGGCTGGCGCCCACCTCGGCGTGCAGTTCCCTGGCCAGTTCAAAGAGCATGTCGAAGCCCTCTTTGGACCCCATGCCGTAGCCTCCGGCCACGACGATGGGCGCGCCCTTGAGGTTGTGCTTGGCCTTCTCCACGTGACGGTCGAGGACTTTGACCACGTATTCGGTGGCGGGCACGTATTTGGCAACGTCGTGGTTGATGACCTGCCCCTTGTAGTTTTCGTCGAGCACTTCCTTCTTCATCACGCCCTCGCGCACTGTGGCCATCTGCGGACGGTGTTCGGGGTTGACAATGGTGGCCACTATGTTGCCGCCGAAAGCGGGGCGTATCTGATAGAGCTGCTGCTCGTAGTGCTTCTTCTCCACCTTGCCGTCGGCGTTGCGCACATTCATGTCGAAGTCGCCTATTTCAAGTTCCGTGCAGTCGGCGGTAAGACCGCTGAAGAGCGCGGAGCTGACGCGCGGGCCGAGGTCGCGGCCAATCACGGAGGCCCCAAGAAGACAAATCTGCGGCTTCTCCTCCTTGAAGAGGTTCACCACGAGGGCGGTATGGGGATTGGAGGTGTAGGGGAACAGCCCCTCGGCATCAAACACGTGAACCTTGTCTACACCGTATTTCATCACCTGCTTTTCAACACCGCCAAGACCATTGCCGGCGATGATGCACTCCAGCTGCACGCCAAGAGTATTGGCGAGCTTGCGGCCTTTTGTCAGAAGTTCGAGAGAGACATCCTTTACTGTTGTGCCTTCAATCTCGCAATATACAAATACGTTGTTCATATCAGCCAATAATCTTATCGTTCAGGAGTTCTACAATCAGGTTGTCAATGTCTTCGTCGGATGCAGTGAGGGTGCGGCTCTCCTTGGCCTTGAACACGATGTTCTGCACTGCCTTTACGTTGGTCGGGGAGCCGGCCTTGCCTATCTGTGCGGGGTCTGCGTCGATGTCGGCGGCACCCCACTGTGTGATGTTGAGGTAAGGCTTGCTGTCAAGCAGACCGGCGAGAGCCTCGTTCTGTTCGGGGGTGCGCTCGGCCGGTGCTGTGGCGTTCTTGTATTTCATCACGCGTTTGGCGTTGCGCGGGCGGCACGGCGCTGCGCTGCCGTTTACCGTCACCACGAGGGGCAGCGGGGCTTCCACGGTCTCCACGCCTCCGTCGATGTGTCGCTTCACCACTATTTTCCTCGCCTTGGGGTCAAGGCTCACGATCTCTTCGGCGTAGGTCACCTGGGTGAGTCCGAGCTTTTCGGCAATCTGGGGACCCACCTGTGCGGTGTCGCCGTCAATGGCCTGGCGACCGCCGAGTATGATGTCGTAATCGCCGATTTTCCTTATGGCCTGGCTGAGGGTATAGCTGGTGGCCAGAGTGTCGGCTCCGCCAAGCGGCCGGTCGGTCACCACATAGCCCTCGTCGGCACCCCGGTAGAGGGCTTCGCGGATAACTTCGGCTGACTTGGGGAGTCCCATGGTCAGCACGGAAATCCTTGAGCCCGGAAACTGCTCTTTGAGGCGGAGAGCCTGTTCGAGTGCGTTGAGGTCTTCGGGATTGAAGACGGCGGGAAGGGCCGCACGGTTCACGGTTCCTTCTGGCGTCATCGCATCGGGTCCGACATTGCGGGTGTCGGGCACTTGTTTAGCCAAGACTACGATGTTTAAACTCATATTGCTTAGGTTGTTAAATGATTTGTATTCCAATTCGTTTTCCCGGGGGAAGCATGAAAAACGGCATCCCCGAAACGGCATAGCTTTACGGTTTTCAGTTGCGCAAAGTTACGAATAGTTTCTGAATGTCAGACGGCACAACCTTTGAAAATGACACTTTTGCGACGGTTTTGTGCAAAAATTGCAGCAAAGGAAGAAGCCTGCGTCCAAAAGTGCCAAGCGGCATTGTTAAAACGGAAAGACGGCGGTTATTCCACCCCGTCGTTCTGCCGTATCTCCACCCGGCGTATTTTGCCGCTGATGGTTTTGGGCAGTTCGTCGACGAACTCCACGATGCGCGGATACTTGTAGGGTGCGGTGATGGTCTTGACGTGCTGCTGCAGTTCCTTGACAAGGGCTTCGCCAGTGGCTCCGTGCCATGTCTTGCTCAGCACCACCGTTGCCTTGATGACCATGCCGCGCAGCTCGTCGGGCACTCCTGTGATGGCGCACTCCACCACTGCGGGGTGGCTCATCAGTGCGCTCTCCACTTCAAAGGGGCCTATGCGGTAGCCGCTGCTCTTGATCACGTCGTCGGTGCGCCCCACAAACCAGTAGTAGCCGTCCGTGTCGCGGTATGCCACGTCGCCGGTATGGTAGCGGTTGTCGTGCCACACGTCGCCGGTGAGTGCCGGGTCTTTGTAGTATTCCCTGAACAGTCCGATGGGTTTGCCTTTGGTCGTGTCGACCACGATTTCCCCGTTTTCGTTGTCATCGCACAGTGTGCCGTCGGGGCGCACCAGCGCGATGTCGTACTGCGGGTTGGGGATGCCCATGCTTCCCGGTTTGGGGGCAGTCCACGGCATGGTGCCGAGGGTCATGGTCGTTTCGGTCTGTCCGAAGCCTTCATAGAGGGTGATGCCCGTGAGAGCCTTGAACTTTTCGAATACGGAGGGGTTGAGGGCTTCTCCTGCCGTGGTGCAGTGTTCCAGCGCAGTGAGGTTGAACCGCGAGAGGTCTTCGTGTACGAGGAAACGGTAGACAGTGGGCGGCGCACAGAAGGAGGTCACCTTGTAGTGCTCCATGACCAGAAGGAGCTTGAGGGCGTTGAATTTTTCATGGGAGTACACGAATACCGTGGCTCCGGCAAACCACTGCCCGTAGAGCTTGCCCCATGCCGCCTTGGCCCAGCCGGTGTCGGCAACGGTGAGGTGTATGCTGCCCCGGTGCAGTTTGTGCCAGAAAACGCCCGTGGTGATATGTCCGATAGGGTAGGTGAAGTCGTGGGCTACCATTTTGGGTTCGCCGCTGGTGCCGCTGGTGAAATAGACGAGCATGATGTCGTCGTTGGTGTTGACAAACGGCGGGCGCACGAATGCGGGAGCTTCGGCAATTTCCTTGTGCCAGTCGCGGAATCCTTCCGGCACCTTGGGACCGATGCTGACCAGCACTTTGACGGACGGGCTTTGCGGCATGGCTTTCTCCACCTGCGAGAGCACATAGTCCTCACCCACGCAGAGAATGCCTTTGATGCCGGCCTTGTTGTTGCGGTAGACAATGTCCTGCGCTGTGAGCATATGCGTGGCGGGGATGGCCACCGCACCTATCTTGTGGAGAGCCATGGTGGCAATCCAGAACTCATAGCGGCGTTTCAGTATCAGCATCACCATGTCGCCGCGGCCTATGCCCAGCCCCATAAGGTAGCTTGCGGCCCGGTCACTCTCCTCCTTGAGCTGCAGAAAGGTGATATTCTTTTCCTCGCCGGTTTCGCTGACCCACATGATGGCATTGTCGTCAGGAGCTTCCGCTGCCCAGCAGTCCATCACATCGTAGGCGAAGTTGAAATTTTCGGGTATCGTGAACTGCAGGTTGCGTGCGTAGTCTTCGTTGTCTTTGAAACAGGTCTGTGTCAGAAATCTTTCTATCATCGTAGAGAGGTTATAGGCGGTTTGCACACCAGCTTCCAGCGTGCAGTTTTGCATGAAACTTTGAGCAAAAATAAGCAAATATTAAATAAGCCTGCGCTGTTTGTGTGAAAAACGACAGTATTGTGCAGGCTGTTAACATTTGTTTTGCACACGCAAATATGGTATGTGCAAAAAACAAAAACAAAGGGTAAAAGCCACTGCCCGTACTCCTTGCAGCATGGGGCAGTGCGCGGCTCTTGTGTGTGGGATTTGCCGTTTTTTTACGGGAAGCCCCTGTCAGGGGAGTCTCTATGCAGTCCTCTTTCCGCCATGTCGTCTTGCCGCTGTGGTCTGCCGGGACTTTGCCTTTGCCCAAATGAAGGTGCATAGGACGGCTAACGCGGTCAGAATCTCAGATGCCGGCAACGCCAACCAGATGCCCTTTTCCCCTGCCACCACGGGAAGGACGGCAAAACAGGGGACAAGGAAGATGAACCCGCGCAGCAACGCGAAGACAATGGCGGGCCTTATGCGTTCCACGCTCTGGTAGAAACCGATGACCGAAAGGTTCAGTATGAAAAAGAGAAAGCCGGTGCCGTAGCAGGGGAAGCCCTTGACCGCAATCTGTGCGGCGGGGGTGTCCAAAGGCAGGAACAGGGCAACGAGAAATTCCGGAAACAGCACGAACGCCGCTGTGGAAACAATGCCGCAGACAAACACAGCCGCCAGAGACACCCTGAAAGCGGAGTTGACCCTTGTCATGTCTCCCGAGCCGAAATTGTAGCTGATGACAGGCTGGGCCGACTGGGCTATGGCGTTGCCAACCATGAAGACGAACGGGAGGTAATAGCAGCTCACGCCGAAAGCTCCAACTCCGTCGTCGCCCATAAACTTCATGAACACATGATTGCCCACAAACAGCAATACGGCCATCGTCACTTCTCCGAGCAGCGCCGAAGAGCCGACCTTGCACTGCTTGCAGATATTGCGGAAGAAGAACCTTGTCTTGCGCTTCCCGAAATGGAGGGCCCGCAAACGCACGGACTGTGCATAGAAGAGCATGTAGCCTACAGCTATGACCGCACCGATGAAACAGCTGACAGAGGTAGCCAGTGCCGCTCCCATTATGCCCCAGCCAAAAGGAAAGATGAACAGCCAGTCGAGCACGGCGTTGATGGCCGCGGCGACAATACTGCACCACATGGCAAGTTTGGGCGCCCCGTCCAGCCTGACGGCAAACAGCGCGACTGCTATCAGCAGTTCAAACAGCAACGAGGGGGAAAACCAGACAAGATAGTCCACTACCATGGGCAGCAGGTGCGCGGAAGTGCCGAGCATCCAGGCTGTCTGTTCCGGAAACGCGATGATAAGAAGAACGCAGACAGCCGAAATGACAGCAGTGAAAACCATGGCTTGGGTGACACAGGCCCGTGCCAACAGGCCTTTCCCCTTGGACAGGCAAATGGAGGCGACGACGGAACATCCGGCACCGATCATCAGACCGATTCCGGTAAGGGCCATCAGCAACGGAATGCAGATGTTTACGGCCGCAATGCCGTCGCTGCCGACACCGTGGCCCACAAAGATGCCGTCGATAGTGGTCACGGCAGACAAACTCAGCATTCCCAACACGGTAGGGAAAAACAGTTTTCTGAACAAAACGGAAACCTTTTCTGTTCCAAAATCCATCATTTTTTCTTTCATGCTTGCAAGAACTTTATCTGTTTGATTTCGTCACACATATGAAGCCGGACAACATGATGGTTTTACCCAGTCATCTTATCCGGCTTCATATTGCCCTCCGATGAGGATTACAAGACCAGCAGTTCGGCTGATTCGGGGTGCAAAGGTAGGCGTTATCCTCCGAATTGCCAAACAAAACGGCGGCTTTTTCATGCTGTGCCGCAGTCCGGTTTTTTTGTGCCGCAAATCTGTCGTAAACCCGAAGAATTGATTAACTTTGCTGAAGATATAACACTTAAAATAACCACGAATCATTATGAAGCAGAATATTCTGGCCATTAGCGGCAAACCCGGCTTGTACCTGTTGGTTGCGAGGGGCAACAGCACTGTCATTGTCGAAAGCATGGACGGGAGCAAGAAACGGTTCAGCGTAGGTATGCGCGACCGCATCACTTCGCTCAACGACGTGTCGATATACACCGAAGACGAAGACGTGAAACTGACGGATGTGTTTGAGTCCATGAAGAAGCACGAGGACGGCAAACCCGTGTCAATGGATGTCAAGAAGGCATCGAAGGACGAACTTGCTGACTATGTGGCGCAAGTGCTGCCCAACTTTGACCGCGAGAGAGTCTATCCCAACGACATGAGGAAACTCATTGTGTGGTACAACATACTGGTGCAGAACGGCATTTCCGAGTTTGCAGACCCGGAAGAGGGTGGCGAGACTCCGGCGGAGGCGTGACCCGTGGGGATATCCCGGCAAACGCAAAACGGCCCGCAGAGCTTCAAATGCTTTGCGGACCGTTTTGCTGCGTGGGTGTAACCGCCTCTCCTATATGGCAAGTTTGTCCAGCTTGTCTTCGCTGATGAACTTTAGTGACTTCAGCGAAATGATTTCGCGAGCCTTTTCGGTGTCATCGGTACGGAAGACGATGATGCCCTTGCCGCTGACCAGGAAAGAGTACATATAGCTGATGTTGATGCCGTTGCCGGTAAAGGCAGACAGGGCCATGGCGGCCTGTCCGGGGGTGTTGTCAAGTTCGATGGCGAACACGTCGCTCATCGTTACGCTCAGACCCTGTGCGCGGAGCAGTTCGTAGGCCCGCGAGGGATTGGAACAGATGATGCGGAAGATGCCGTATTCCACGGTATCGGAAATAGTGGAGGCTATAATCTGTATTCTGGCCTCCTTGAGAATGTCGAGCACCCGGAGCAGAGTGCCGTTCTTGTTCTCAATGAAGATGGAAAGCTGGTGTATAGTCATGTCTGCGGATTTTTGGTGTATGCAAAAAACGTGCGGTTTCCGGTTTCTGTCGCTTTACATGTAGACCTTGCGCTTGTCTACCACTCTCACGGCTTTGCCTTCGCTTACGGGAAGAGCCCCCTTGGGCACCAGCTTGACGTGCGGCGTGAGCAGGATTTCGTCCTTGAGGGCGCGCGTGATGCTCTTTGTGAGTGACTGCAGCCGGGCGTAGTCATCAGTGAACATCTCGGCTATTTCCACCTCTACGGTCATGTTGTCATTGTCGTTGTCGGTGGTGAGCGTGATGAGATAGTTGTTGCTGAGCTCGGGGAATGACAGGAGAATTTTCTCTATCTGTATGGGGAAGATATTGACACCTCTGAGCACAATCATGTCATCGGAGCGGCCGCGCATACGGTCGAGCCTTACATGGTTGCGACCGCATGGGCAGGTGCGGCCGAGGACACGGGTGAGGTCGCGCGTGCGGTAGCGCAACAGCGGCATGGCCTCGCGGTTGAGCGTCGTAAGGACCAGCTCGCCGATTTCGCCGTCGGCTACGGGCTGCAGGGTCACGGGGTCTACTATTTCAACGATGTAGTAGTCTTCCCAGAAATGCATTCCGTTCTGCTCCGGGCATTCGAAGCCCACGCCCGGTCCGCACATCTCGCTCATGCCAAACGAATTGTAGGCTTTTACGCCGAGCATCTGTTCTATGCGTCTGCGCTGTTCTTCAGAGTGAGGCTCGGCACCGATGGCGAGGATTCTCAGCCGGGTATCGCGGCGCGGGTCGACACCCGTTTCCCGCATCACTTCGTAGAGGCGGCTGACATACGACGGAATCGCGTGGATCGCCGTGGTGCCGAAATCCCTGATGAACTTTATCTGGCGCAGGGAGTTGCCGGCTGCGGCAGGCACGGTGAGTGCCCCGAGCCGCTCCGCTCCGTACTGGAATCCCAGTCCGCCGGTGAACATCCCGTAGCCGCTGGAATTCTGGAACACGTCGTCAGGGCGCAGACCCACCATCCACAGGCAGCGTGCTACAGCGTTGGCCCATTCGTCTATGTCCTTCCGCGTGTGCAGAATCACCGTAGGATTGCCCGTGGTGCCGCTGCTGGAATGCAGGCGTATGCATTGGCGCAACGGTACGGATGCCATTCCGAAAGGATAGGTGTCGCGCAGATCCTGTTTCGTGGTGAAAGGAATCTTGTGCAGGTCGCCGAGCGACTTGATGTCATCGGGGCGGATGCCCGCTTCATCAAAACGCTTCTTGTAGAAAGGCGAGTTCATGCAGTGTCTGACGGTAGACTGTAGCCGGCTGAGTTGCAATGCCTCTATCTCCTGCCGGGACATGCATTCGTATTCGGGATGCAGAAAAGGTGACTGGTCGTTCATTACGGTTGGGAATTGTCGTGTTTTTCCTGAAATGCGATATGGTGCGTTCAGCAATGATACATCTTGCGGACCACATAGAGGGCAAACCTTGTGGGGAGCAGCCGCTGCAGCAGACACTCCATGTCGGACACGAAATCGGAGGTGTAGAACAATCCTGCCCGCCGGCGTGTGGCAGCCTTGAACACTTTGCGTGCCACGGACACCGATGACAGCCCGTTGGCTTCATCGCGTTCCATCTGGCTGATTGCGCCCTGCATGTGCGGGTAGATGCCGATTCCGTTAAGGTTGGTGTTGCGCCGGAAGTTGGTTTTTACGTCACCGGGCATGACTACAGTGACGGATATGCCCTGGGCGTGCAGTTCGTTGCTCAGCGAGAAAGCCAAGGCGTTGATTGCAGCCTTGGTGGCGGAATACATGGACTGGAACGGGATGCCGAAGACTGCCGCCATGGAACTGACGAAGACGATGCGCCTTTCCTCGCACGATGCGCCGCCGGCCCTAAGCAGTGGCAGTGCAGCCTGTATGACACTTACGGGACCGAACGTGTTGACTTCGAACTGGTGGAGCATGTCCTCCATGTCGGTGTGCTCAACGGAGCCGGCGATGCCCATGCCGGCACACAGGATGAGGATGTCTATGTGGGACTGTTGCCGTGATATCGTTCCGAAAGCCTGCGAAACCGCAGCCTGTTGCGTGACATCGCAAGGGATATGGACAACGCCGTCCTGCGGCTTGTCGGAGCGGGACAGGTCGTAGACGGTGTCGCCGCACCGTGCAAACATGGCGGCTGTGTCGCGGCCTATGCCCGATGACGCGCCTGTGATGACAACTGTTCTTGGCATGGCGATTATACTGTTTTGCTGTTGTGGGGGTGATCTTGACGGAAAGCTCTCATCCGTTCTTCAAGCACGGGATAGAGGTCTTCCCTCATCCTTGAGGTACAGGCCCGCACGCCGGGTCTGCCGGAGCCGGTAGTGTCGAGATTGATGCTGCTCACACCATAATGTATGAGTTCCGTCACAAGCTGCCCACCCGTCAGTCCGGGATAGCTGAGCGAGAAGAAGAACCCGTCGCCAATCTCTTCGGTGACGTCTTTGGGATACGTAATGGTGAACCCGTTGTCGAGGAAAATCTTCTTCATTTTCTTTGCACGGACAGCATACTCTCTGGTGTCAGCCACGAAATTTATCTTGCCTTCACAGCTGAGCCTTAGCATTTCGGCATAGCCGTACTGTGTCGACGAAGTGCAGCCGCTGGTTATCATATACTGTATGCTGGCTATAAAAGTCGGACCGAAGATACCGGAGTCATGATACCGTTCCGCAAAATCCGGGAAATGGCGGTCAAAGAGACGGTCGCTGATGCACACCAGAGCCATGCGCTGCCCGGCATACGAGAATATCTTGCTGGAACTGAGCATGAGAATGTAGTTGTCGGTATAGCGTGCCACGGTGCGCACGTAGGGCGGCTCATACGGATGGGAAAGGTCGCGGCGGTTGTCCATGGCGAAATAGGCGAGGTCTTCCATTACAATGGCATCGTGTCTGGTGGCGAGTTCTCCGACAATCTCCAACTCCTCCTCCTCAAGCGAAATCCATGCCGGGTTGTTCGGGTTGCTGTAGACTATGGCGGCAACATCGTCATCCTTGAGTTCTTCCTCCAGTTTCGCGCGCAGAGCCTGACCGCGGAACGGGTAGATGTCAAACTCCTTCCATTCGATGCCGAGGATTCTCAGCTGGCTCTTCTGGATAGGGAAGCCCGGGTCGATAAACAGAACCTTGTTCCTGCTTTTGTCGCGCTGGCAACAGGCTATGAACGAACCGAAACTGCCCGCCACGCTCCCGACGGTAGGAATGCAGGCACGCGGCGTGATGTCGATGTTGATGAATGCCTTGACAAAGTCGCTGGCCGCGTCTTTCACCTCTTTCACGCCTGCTGCGGCGGGATACTGGCTGATTATGCCGCTGTCGAGGGCGCGCTTTTCGGCTTCTATGCCATAGCGGTTTGCAGGCAGCCCGGGACTGCCCTGATCCATTCTTATGAACGGAATGCCGGTCTTCTGTTCCAGATATTGCGCTACCAGCAGTGTCTCGCCAATGGTGGCATGGCTCAGGTCGGCCACATGACCGGCTTTGGCCGCCTCGGCTACGAGTTCGTCAGAGAAAATCTTCATTGTTCGGGTATGTTGTGTGTAAGGCGGCGGAATCCGTCAGTTGTGGAAATTGCGTTTGTCAAGCACGTGCTTGGCCTTGCCCATGGAACGCTCTATGCCGAAAGGCGGCAGGATGTGAATGTTTGGCTTGATGCCCACGAGCGACACTATGCGGTCGTAGAGAGGCTTGATAAACGGCATCTGCTCTTTGGGGCTGGCACTGAAATATTCCTTGCGGAGTTCCACGTCAAGGTCAAAGGTGTCTTCGTTGTTGAAACGGTTTACCGTGATGAAATAGTATGGAGTGAAAGCCGGGAATTCTGTCAGTACGGTCTCGATTTGCGATGGGAACACGTTGACTCCGCGGATAATCATCATGTCATCAGACCGTCCGAGGATGCGGTCCATCCTTACCGCCGTCCTGCCGCAGTCGCACTTGTCATAGGTGAGGCGCGTGAGGTCGCGCGTGCGGTAACGCAGTATCGGCATCGCCTCCTTGCAGAGCGAGGTAAACACCAGTTCGCCGAACTCGCCCGGGGCGCACGGTTCAAGGGTGTCAGGGTTGATTATCTCAGGGTAGAACATGTCTTCCCACAGGTGGGTGCCGTTCTGGCATTCGCATTCGCCCCCCACGCCGGGACCGCACATCTCCGTCAGCCCGTAGATGTCGTAGGCCTTGATGTGCAGCTTTTCTTCAAGTTCCTTGCGCATGCCCTCTGTCCATGGCTCTGCGCCGAAGAAACCGGCACGCAGTTTCATTTTGTCGATGCTTGTCTTGTCTGACTGGTGTATGGCCTCTGCCAGACGCAGGGCATATGACGGAGTGCAGGCCAGAACGGTAGTCCCGAAGTCCTGCATGAGCATAATCTGCTTCTCGGTATTGCCGGCGGAGGTGGGCAACTGTGTCGCTCCCAGAAGCGCGGCCCCGTCGTGTGCTCCCAGCCCCCCGGTAAACAGTCCGTAGCCGTAGCTCACCTGGACAGTGTCGCTCTTTCCGACATTGCCCGCCGACATGACGCGCGCCACTCCCTCCGCCCACATGGCAAGATCATTGCGCGTGTATGTTCCCACCACGGGTTTGCCCGTGGTGCCGCTTGAGGCGTGAATGCGCGCCACATCCTCCTTTGGCACAGCCTGCAGACCGAAAGGGTATTCGTCGCGCAGGTCTGTCTTGGTGGTAAAGGGCAGCTTGACAATGTCGTCAACGGATTTTATGTCTTCGGGCCTGATACCGCGGGCTTCCATCTTCTTGCGGTAGAACGGCACTCTTTCGTAGCATATCCTTACGGTTTTCTGTAGTCTTTCGCTTTGCAGGGCACGCATGTCGTTGCGCTCCATGCATTCCATCTTGGGATTGAAAATCATGATGTGGTCGTGTGTGTGGCCAGATAGAGTCTGTGCTTGTGTTATCTTGAGATTGTTTGCAGTCCTTGGTCAAAAGCCTTGACATTGGCCGTCACGACATCTTCGCCCTTGCGTGCGAAAACAGTGGCTATGGCCTGTCGCAGCTGGTCGGGCGTGATGATGTCCAGATAGGCGGCGGCCATGCCGAGCAGTACCATGTTGGCTCCGCGGGGGTTGCCGGCATCTTTGGCTACGGTTTCTATGTCCAGTTTCTCTACCGACGGCAGGGAGTCAAGCTCTGCATTGAGGTCGTCAAGGTCGGGATAGTTGGGTATGTTGACGAAAGGTTTGCTGCTTGTCACGACTGTGCCGTTGGCGGCAAGATACGGCAGATAGCGCAGGGCTTCCATCGGCTCCATGGAAATGATGAGGTCTGTTTCTCCTTCCGGGATGAGATCCGAGTAGATGGGCTCGGTCGACAGACGCAGGTTTGACTGTACATCGCCGCCCCTTTGGCTCATTCCGTGAACTTCGGCCTGCTTGAGGTTTACTCCCGCTTTTGTGGCGGCCTCGCCGATGATGGTGGCGATAGACAGGATGCCCTGTCCTCCCACGCCGCATAATATAATGTCTTTTTTCATTTTTTCTGTCTGTGTGTTTTGTTGCTGACGGGTTACTTCGCGTGGTTTCTTGCCTGGCGTGCATGCCGCGCGGCAGTCTGTATACATTCCCTGCGGGGTATTATCACGCTTACCCCGCGATATTCCATTTCCTCGCGTATGAGTTGTGCGATGGCGGGGATGTTCTTTGGCAGAGGTGTCACCACGTGCAGGTGGTCGGGGTCAAGTCCCAGCCCCAGACAGATGGCCTCGTATTTGTTCAGACCGGCGGAGTCCTGTCCGCCCGTCATTCCCGTGGTGAGATTGTCGCTGATGATGACGGTGATGTCGGCATTTTCGTTGATGGCGTCAAGCAGTCCCGTCATTCCGCTGTGGGTGAAAGTACTGTCGCCAATGACGGCAATGGCGGGATGCAGTCCCGCATCGGCTGCTCCCTTTGCCATGGTGATGCTGGCACCCATGTCCACGCAGCTGGCCAGAGCCTTGAACGGCGGCAGTGCGCCGAGCGTATAGCAGCCGATGTCACCGAACACGCGGGCATCGGGATATTCCTCGATGATTTTTACCAGTGCGCCGTAAACGTCGCGGTGTCCGCAGCCCTGACACAGTTGTGGCGGCCGCGGCGCGAGGTTCTTGGCTGTGCCGCATCCCGGTTTTGGGGTTGCGCCGAGTGCCGAGGCCACGTTGTCGGGGGTCAGTTCGCCGGTACGCGGCAGATGACCTGTCAGACGCCCTGTCACCTTGTAGTCCGCGCCGAGCAGTTTGCGCACCTCTTCTTCAACCACAGGCTGGCCGTCTTCCACCACAAGCAGCGAATCGCACTGCGAGGCGATTTCCCTGATGGCTTCCGCAGGCAGGGGATATTGTGAAATCTTGAGAATGTTGCCGTTGTTGCCGACCGTTTCCTTTACATAGTTGTAGGCAATGCCGCAGGCC
Source organism: Bacteroides thetaiotaomicron (assembly GCA_963634195.1). Taxonomy (GTDB): domain Bacteria; phylum Bacteroidota; class Bacteroidia; order Bacteroidales; family Bacteroidaceae; genus UBA6382. The sequence continues at coordinate 21,907 of CAVHBF010000001.1, forward strand.
AGAATACCGAGTTTGCTGTCGGTCTTTTCCCGTTTGTTGAAAGGGGAATTTTCCGAGGCCTTGACCATGGCTGTCTGTTTGTAGATGAGGTCTGTATACCGTTTGCGTGCCATGGCAGGCAACAGCACCCACCGCTCGTTGCTGATGTTGAGAGGGTTCTGCGATACCGGAGTTCCTGTCTCCACGGCGGCGCGGCTGTGTGCCAGCCGGGTCACGATGCGCAGCATGACCGGCACTTTGAGCTCCTCCGACAATCCGAAGGCAACCATTGTCATGTCGTAGGCTTCCTGCTGGTTGCTCGGTTCCAGTACAGGAATCAGGGCAAACTTGGCGTAGAAGCGGCTGTCCTGCTCGTTCTGGCTGGAGTGCATGGAGGGGTCGTCTGCAGCCAGCACAACCAGACCGCCGTTTACTCCGGTTATGGCACTGTTGACAAAAGCATCGGCGCAGACATTCATGCCCACGTGCTTCATGCACACGAGAGCACGCTTGCCGGCATAGCTCATGCCCAGAGCGGCTTCCATGGCCGTTTTTTCGTTGGTACACCACCGTGAGTGTATGCCCCTCTGAGTGGCGATGTCGCTGTTTTGTATGAATTCAGTGATTTCGGTGCTTGGAGTGCCCGGGTAGGCATACACTCCGCTGAGTCCTGCGTGTATGGCTCCAAGGGCAATGGCTTCGTCGCCAAGCAAAAGTTGTTTTTCCATTATCGTGTCAAAAAATATGTTTGTTCAAAAGGGTGTGGTCAGTCCCTGTCCTTCAGGACGGGGAATTTCTTGCGGAAGTCGTTTAGTGCGTCCATGTCTATGTGGGCGGTTATTGACTGGATGCGATTGTCGTCGCATTGGTCAGTCACCCGGCCGTATGGGTCGATGAAGGCCGTCCCGCCGCAGTATGTGCAGGCAGGGTCTGTGCCTATGCGGTTTACGCCGGCCACGTAGCATTGGTTTTCTATGGCGCGGGCCTTGAGCAGTGTGCGCCAGGCTTCTATGCGCGAGGTCGGCCAGCTCGCCACATAGATGATGCAGTCATAGTCTTCGCGCGAACGGCTCCACAGGGGAAAACGCAAGTCATAGCACACAAGCAGCAGAAACTTTACCCCCCTGTATTCCACGACAGTGCGGCTGTCTCCGGCCGTATAGCGTTTGTCTTCTCCGCCGTAGGTGAACAGATGGTGCTTGTCGTAGAATGCTGTCTCTCCTCCGGGCTTGACAAAATAAAAGCGGTTGCGGAAATCACCCCTGTCCAGTTCGGTGGCCACACTGCCGGCAATGGCTGCGCCTGTCCGCTGCGCTGTTTGTCTCATCCATCTGAGGGACTGCCCGTCTTTTTCCGCTATGTCCTGCGGCTCCGTGGCGAATCCGGTGCTCCACATCTCTGGCAACACATACAAATCGCTGCCGGGGCAGGTCTCCATAACCTTCTTGGCAGCGGCGGCATTGGCTTCGGGGTCGCTCCATACTATGTCGGTCTGGAGCAGGGAAATTTTCAGGTTGTTGTTTTGCTTGTCGTCCATCTGTCTGCGGGTTACGCTATTCCTTAGCGCGAGGTAAAAAAGGCTTGCAAATTTAGCAATTATTTTTTGTATACCCGCACGACTTGGGGGCTTTATCTCCGAAATGATTTTTGCATAGCACACGGTAAGGTCTCCGCGGTCATCGGTCTTTCGTTTGACGTTGTTAAGTTGCAAAGCGGCATTGCCAGACTGGACAACGGGGCGTTTTATTGCTTTTTTGCAAAAAAAGAGTGTTGACGGCATAATTGTGACAGTAAAATAGCGGGCGTTCGGTTCAAATGTCCTACATTTGCTGTAACTAACCTGAAATTTCATTGATGTCGTGCAATGCAAGGACTGCCTTTGCGCTCTGACAAATGTGAGGTTGCCTGAAAAAGAGTTGATACTGTGGCAAAGAAGAAAATTTACATCATAGCGGGATGCAACGGGGCCGGCAAGACAACGGCTTCGTTTACGATCCTGCCGGAGTTCATGCATTGTGAACAATATATCAATGCCGACGAGATAGCCAGAGGCCTTTCGCCTTTTCACCCTGAGAGCGTGCCCATCGAAGCAGGCAAGCTGATGATTTCGCGCATCAACGACCTGATGAAAAAAGGGGAGACCTTTGCTGTGGAGACAACGCTCTCCACCCACTCCTACGTAAACCTCATTAAGCGGGCGCACAAGTCGGGTTATATGGTAGAACTTATATTTCTGTGGCTCTCGTCGCCCGAAGTTGCTGTCAAACGGGTAGCTAAGCGCGTGTCGGAGGGAGGCCACAACATTCCCGTCGACGTGATTCACCGCCGCTACAGTGCCGGCATACAGAATCTGGTGGAAATATACAGCCAGATCGTCGATCGGTGGATTCTGATAGACAACAATTCCACCTCCGTGGTGGTGGCGGAGACCGTCAACGGCGAAACCACAGTCTATGACATGGAGCGTTACAAAAGAATCATGAACCATGAACAGTGACTACAATTCTTCGTTAACGCCCTACTCAAGGCGGCTGCAGCACGGTTTTGCCGTTGCCAACCGCAAGATGATGACCCGCGCTTCCATCTTCGGCTACTCTCTCGTTATCGGCGGACAGGACGGCAAACCTTATGAAAAAGATGCCCGCAGACTCATGGAGGAACTGCGCGGCTCCCAATGGTGGAAGGAACATTTTGATGACTGATTGCCCCATGATGGAATCATTCCCCATGCAAACAATCACAAAACATTCTCCCAAGCAATGAAACATCTGCTTTCGCTACCGTTGAATCTGGTAGACAGTTTCCACAAGATGACGCACGCCGACAGACGGCAGTGGTTCTGCACGGCCGATCCCCGCGGCAACCGGCTTGGGTCGGGCGGCGGGACAATATGGCTGCTCCAGTCGTGCTGCCGTGCGGAGGGGATGGAGACGGATTTCGCCGCATGGCTGAAGAAAGAAAAGCGCGTGCTTCTCCATGCCGGAGGCCAGGGACGCCGCATTCCGGCCTACGCCTCAAGCGGCAAGGTGCTTACGCCCATACCCGTCTTGCGTACAGAGCGCGGACAGAAGATAGACCAGACCCTGCTGGATCTGCAGATTCCGTTCTATGAGCGGATACTGCAGTCTGCCCCAGACGGCATACACACCCTTGTGGCATCGGGCGATGTGATGCTGAGAGCGGAGGAGATCGGGGCTGTCCCCGAAGCCGACGTTGTCTGTCTTGGTATCTGGGAAGAGCCTTCGCTGGCAAGCCAACACGGGGTGTTCATGATAAGGCGCGACAGTCCCGACCAACTTGATTTCATGCTCCAGAAACCGTCTGTACAGACTCTTGCTAAACTGGTGCAGACACACTATTTCCTGATGGACACGGGGGTATGGCTGCTCAGCGACAGGGCGGTGGAGAAACTGCACCGGCTTACGCTGTCGCCAGACGGGTCTGTCAGCAGCTGCGACCTGTACGGTGATTTCGGCACGGCATTGGGACTAAACCCGTCCGCCCCCGACTCTTCGCTGGCAGACCTCACGGTGAGTGTCATGCCCGTAGAGAACGGTGAGTTCTACCATTACGGCACAAGCCGTGAACTGCTCAGCTCCACCACGAGGCAGATGAACAGCGTGAAAGACCAGCGTCTCATCATGCACCATACCATAAAGCGGCATCCCAGCATATTCACACAGAACTCTGTGGTCAGGGCATCGGTTGACCTCAACGCCCCCGACATCTGGATAGAAAACTCCTTCGTGCCATGCACGTGGACTTTAGCGGCGCAAAGCATTGTCACCGGAGTGCCCGTAAACAACTGGATGCTGACTTTCAAAAAAGGGCAGTGCATGGACGTGGAACCCGTGGGCGAACTGGAATACGTGCTGCGTCCTTACGGATTCGACGACACTTTTCGCGGGGCTCTTGCAGACCCGGCAACCATGTTCATTGGTATGCCGTTCACGGACTGGATGGTCATGCGCGATGTGACTCTGGCTGACTTTGAAGACACTGCCGACATCCAGAGTGCCGACCTGTTTCCTGTCAGTGCCGACATTGAAATGCTGGGGCGGTGGGCGGAATGGTTCTTCTCCCCGAATCCCGACAAGACTCTTACCGTGAGCTGGAGAAACGCACGGCGCATTTCGGCCGACCGGATACTGGACCGGGCAAACCTGCTCAGGCTCAGCGAACAGCGGCGGAACTTCCAGGCCATCAATATCATGGCTTTGGCGAGCAACTGCTACAAGAGCATCTTCTACCAGCTTGATCTCAAGGATCTGGCGGAGAAATACAAAGACTACAACCTTGACCTGCCCGTGCCGCTGCCGGACGACGCACCGGTCATGATGCGCATCCATGATGCCATGCTGCGTTCGCAGATACAGCGTCTCCGCGGCGACAAAGGCTCAGTGTGGGCAGACCGGGCTTTCGGTCTGCTGCGTGAGGGCATTGCGGAGAATGCACACGGACAAAGGTGCCGTCCGCATCTTGCCGTGTGCGCTGACCAGATAGTGTGGGCGCGCAGCTCGGTGAGGATTGACGTGGCAGGCGGATGGTCTGACACTCCTCCCTTTTCCCTCTACAGCGGAGGCGATGTGGTCAACTTTGCCATAAACCTCAATGGCCAGCAGCCTATTCAGGTTTATGTCAAGCCAAACAGGAATTTCAATATCGTGTGCCACAGCATTGACCATGGGGTCTCGGAGACCGTCACCACCTACGATGAGCTTTCCGCATACAGCAAGGTGGGATCGCCGTTTGCCATACCCAAGGCTGCTCTGGCTCTTGCTGGATTCCTGCCTGCATACGGTTCTGGCACATACGCATCGCTCAGGAAACAGCTTGAGGATTTCGGGGCGGGTATCGACATTACCCTGCTCTCCGCCATTCCGGCCGGCTCGGGACTGGGCACCAGCAGCATCCTTGCTGCCGCCGTGCTTGGCGCGTTGTCGGATTTCTGCGGACTGGGCTGGAGCAGGCATGAGGTGTGCGGTCGCACTCTCGTCCTCGAACAGCTGCTCACAACAGGCGGCGGCTGGCAGGATCAGTACGGTGGAGTGCTGCCGGGAGTAAAACTGCTGCAGAGCCAGCCGGGCTTTGACCAGAAAATCAGTGCCGCATGGCTGCCTGACACGCTCTTCCGCAACGAAGAGGGTGCTTGCCACCTGCTCTACTACACCGGTGTCACGCGCACCGCCAAACATATTCTTGCCGATATCGTGAGGGGAATGTTCCTTAACGATGCGGAACGGCTGTCCGTACTCGGGGAAATCAAAAAACACGCGCTGGTCATGCAACAGGCCATACAGCGCGGCGACTTCATGCAGTACGGGCGGTTGGTGAGGCGTTCGTGGCAACTCAATTGCCGGCTTGACCCCGGCACGTTCCCCGGCGTAATACAACCCCTGTGCGACATGATCGACGATTTGTGTCTCGGCTACAAGTTCCCGGGCGCAGGCGGTGGCGGATATATGTATATGGTAGCCAAAGACCCGGAGGCGGCATTGAGGCTACGGACTTTGCTCAACGACAACCCTCTCTCTCCCACGGCACGCTTCGTGGACATGGACTTGTCGCAGGAAGGGCTGCAGATATCGCGCAGCTGACAGACCCCATCGGGCTTACGGATTGCTTATGCCTATGAACGAAGAACAGACATATATGCTCCTTGCGTCTCTCACGGCCAGCATGGCACAGGACGGGGACATGACTGTAGGCAGACGTGCGGAACTGCTTCTCAGACGTGCGGAAGTATATGTCGCCCTCAACGACTTGTCAAAGGCTCTTGACGACCTTGACAAGGCCGTTTCTCTTGATGAGGGGCTGGCCGAGGCCTATATGCTCAGAGGACAGCTGCGTTTCAGGCTACGCGACAAGAATGCAGCCCTTGAGGATCTCAGGAGAGCCGTGTCCATCAAGCCGCAGCTTTTGGCAAATCTCACAGGCGAGTACAAGACAAAGGAACAGCCCAAGATATATAAAATCTGAACGGAACAACCAAAACAACCAAATATAAAAAATGGACATTGTAGAAAGGTTTCTTAACTACACTCAATTTGACACACAGTCTTCCGAAGATTCCCAGACCACTCCAAGCACGGAGAAACAATGGGCGTTTGCCCGCTATCTGAAGAAAGAACTTGAGAAAACGGGGCTTGATGACGTGGAGCTTGATGACAACGGTTACATCTATGCCGTGCTTCCCGCCAATAACGACAAGGACAGGAAATCCCCCGTCATAGGTTTCATCTCGCATTATGATACCAGCCCCGACTGCTCTGGCGCAGACATAAAGCCGCGCATAGTGGAGCAGTATGACGGCACTGACATAGTGCTTGATGCCGAAGCCGGCATACGGATATCCCCACAGACTTTTCCGGAACTGCTGAATCACCGGGGCGAAGACATCATCGTGACAGACGGTCATACTCTGCTCGGTGCCGATGACAAGGCGGGCATTGCCGAGATAGTGCAGGCCATGGCATGGCTGATCGAACATCCGGAGGTGCGCCACGGCGAAATACATGTGGCATTCAACCCCGACGAGGAGATAGGCATGGGCGCACACAAGTTTGATGTGGAGAAGTTCGGCTGCCAGTGGGCTTACACCGTTGACGGCGGCGAAGTGGGCGAACTGGAGTTTGAGAATTTCAATGCAGCCGCCGCCAGAATACGCATCAAGGGCATGAGCGTACACCCCGGCTATGCCAAAAACAAGATGGTCAACGCCATACGTGTGGCCACGGAGCTGGCATCGATGCTCCCTGCCGACGAAACACCTGAAACGACAGATGGCTATGAGGGCTTTTTCCACCTCACTTCGCTGTCTGGCAATGTGGAAACGGCAGAACTGAACTATATCATCCGTGACCACGACCGGCGGAAATTTGAGGAACGCAAGAAACAGCTTGACTCCATATGCAGGCAGATAAACAGCAAATACGGAGGGCTGACGGCGGACTGCCAAATCAACGACCAGTACTACAATATGCGCGAACAGATAGATCCGGTGATGCACGTCATAGACATTGCCATCAAGGCAATGGAAAACGCCGGTGTGCCTGTCAAGATTCAGGCTATCAGGGGCGGTACCGACGGGGCACAGCTGTCGTTCAGGGGACTGCCCTGTCCGAACATTTTCGCGGGCGGACTGAATTTCCACGGCCCGTATGAGTATCTGCCGATACCGTCGTTACACAAGGCGATGGACACCATAGTGCAGATCTGCACTCTCACGGCGCAATACAACGACTGACATAAACCAACATATATACGACACACGCTATCATGACAAAAAAGACAACCGTTGCCGAGACTTCCGGCAATGAAAAACTGAAAGCACTGCAGGTGGCAATGGCCAAGATAGAGAAAGACTTCGGCAAAGGTTCCATCATGAAAATGGGCGACCAGCCTGTAGAGAAAGTCGATGTTATTCCCACGGGAAGCATGGGACTTGACATTGCACTGGGAGTGGGCGGCTACCCGCGCGGGCGAATCATTGAAATCTATGGGCCGGAGTCATCAGGAAAGACAACTCTGGCTACCCACGCCATTGCCGAGGCGCAGAAAATGGGGGGCATAGCCGCATTCATAGATGCCGAACATGCCTTTGACCCGTATTACGCCAAGAAGCTCGGAGTGAACACCGATGAGTTGCTCATCTCGCAACCCGACAACGGAGAACAGGCTCTCCAGATTGCTGACCAGCTCATCAGTTCCGCTGCCATAGACATCATTGTGATAGATTCGGTGGCGGCACTCACTCCCAAGGCTGAAATAGAGGGCGACATGGGTGACAACAAGGTGGGTTTGCAGGCACGGCTCATGAGTCAGGCTCTGAGGAAACTGACATCTACAATCAGCAAGACCAAGACGTGCTGCATCTTCATCAACCAGCTGCGCGAGAAGATAGGGGTGATGTTCGGAAACCCCGAAACCACTACCGGCGGCAATGCACTCAAGTTCTACAGCAGCGTGAGGCTTGACATACGCCGCGTGACGGCCATAAAGAACGGCGAGGAGGTACTTGGCAATCTGGTGCGTGTCAAAGTGGTGAAGAACAAGGTCGCGCCTCCGTTCCGCAAGGCGGAATTTGAGATTACCTTTGGTGAGGGCATCTCCAGAACCACGGAGCTCATGGACTTTGCCGTGGCAAACGACATCATACAGAAATCCGGCAGTTGGTTCAGCTATGAGGGCGACAAGATTGCGCAGGGGCGCGAACAGCTCAAACGTACGCTCAAGGACAATCCCGATCTCATGGAGGAGATAGAGGGCAAGGTCATGGCTGCTGTCAAAGGCCGGCTGGATGTTGAAGAGCCTTTTTCCGGCGGAGATGCAGAGGAGGGGGTTATAACAGACTGATACGCCTTCCGTAATCGCGTTGTTACGGCGATGTCGGTTGTTTTGTATGCAGCCTGTCGGTATTGTAATTATACGTAAATGAAAACCGCCCGTGACGCCGCTTTGGTATCGTCACGGGCGGTTTGTTGAAACATGGAAAGCGTTTGTTGAAGAAATCTTTCGCAATACGGGTGAATAAGGTAACTTTGCAGAAAACATTAAAATTGCAGAATCCATGAAGAAGAGATTGGTCGTTTCATTGTCTGCGGCGATGTTTTTCGGTATGTGCCGTGCAGACGTGTTCCCGTTTCTTACGTTTGACAAGTCGGACGGCTCGTCGGTTTCGCTTGACGTAAGCTCACTGGTCATGACATTCTCTGGCGGCAAGCTGGTTGTAAGCAGCGGTAGTGGCAGTCAGGAACTGGACGTGGCCGGTCTGGACAGCATGTATTTTTCGTCAGAAGACTTGACTCTCATTGATGACCTGTCGCGAGATGGGGCTGATGCGGAAAGAATGCTCTATACCGTTGAGGGCGTCAAAGTCGGAGTGTTCGGTGGCGACGGTAGCCTGAAAGGCATGGTGCCGCCCGGTTTGTACATTGTGAAACAAGGCAGACGGACTTCCAAAATAGTTGTAAGATGAAAAGGGCGGCGTTTGTTGCGGCACTTTTGGCTTTGGCAGTGAGTGCCGGCTCACAGACCCTCAATGTGGTGGTGGGCAGCGTGACATATTCTTTTCCCGGCAGTCAGACGGGCGGTATGAAATTCAGCGAGGCTTCGCTGTTGACCGTCATGGGCAAGACCTTTGACCTGAATGATGTGACCAGGATGTACGTTGACTACAGCGACGTGACCGACAATACCGTAGCGGTGAGTTACACTGATGACGGGGCAACCGTAGTGGTGGCAGGCAACGTGGCGGGATATGTGGCCCCCGTGGTGAATGGCGCCCACGTTGCAGTTACCCAAAGCGATGAGGTTGGCGATGAAACCTGCGGCGAGATAACGTACTGCCTTTCCGGCAGTTCCTCTGATGGCGAATTTACGTTGAGCGGCTCTTATAAGGCTTCGGTGGAACTCGGAGGTTTGACGCTGGTCAACCAGTCGGGTGCTCCTCTCAATATCCAGGACGGCAAGCGCATTGCCCTGACAGTGAAGAAAGGCACCGAAAACAGTCTGACGGACTCTGAGTCGGGTAGCCAGAAAGGTTGTGTGGTGTGCAAGGGACACCTTGAGCTCAAGGGTAAGGGCGTGCTCAATATATACGGCAAATCCGCTCACGGCATTCACTCCAAGGAATATGTGGAGATGAAAAACTGTACGGTCAACATCCTGTCGGCCGTGGGCGATGGAATAAACTGCAACCAGTATTTCTTGCTGGAGAGCGGAGAGCTCAGCGTGTCTGGGGTAGGCGACGACGGCATACAGGTGTCCTACAAGGATGACACTGACCGTGGAGAAGAAGATACCGGTTCTCTGACCGTTGCCGGCGGCAGCCTTGATATTGCGGTGACTGCCAGTGCCGCCAAGGGGCTGAAGTCAGATGGTTGCATGACGCTTTCCGGCGGCGATTTGGTCGTTACCGCCACGGGTGGCGGTCTGTGGGACTCCGATGAGTCCAAGACAAAGGCCTCAAGCTGTCTGAGCTCTGACGGTAAGATTCTGGTCTCTGGCGGAACGCAGACACTGACTGCCAGCGGAGCGGGCGGCAAGGGCATTGGCGGTTCTGACTCCCTCGTGGTCACTGGAGGCACACTTACCGTAAGTACTTCCGGCGGTATGTATGCCTATGTCAACGGCAGGGAACATTCCAATTACACCGGTAATACGGACAATCTGTCAAGCAGCCAGAAGTCCTCGCCCAAGGGTATCAGGATAGAGGGTGTTGTGGAGATAAACGGCGGTGAAATCAGTGTTACCACGACCGGCAATGGCGCGGAGGGAATAGAGAGCAAGTCAACCTTGACGGTCAATGGCGGCACCATAGTGGTCAACGCATACGATGATGCCATCAATTCTTCAAGCCATATGTATATAACCGGGGGCGACATAACCGTGGTGGCGTCAAATAACGACGGGCTTGACTCCAACGGCAATATGTATATCAGTGGTGGCGTTGTCAAGGCTTTCGGCACGACAAGCCCTGAGTGCGGTATCGATGCCAACGAAGAAGACGGGTATACCGTGATATTTACCGGTGGCACATTGCTTGCTGTGGGCGGTGACAACTCGGTGCCGAGCACTTCTGAATCTACACAGCCATATGTGACAGGCTCTATGAGTGTCAGTGCCGGCAAGGAAATAACCTTGCTGAGCGGCAGCACGCAACTTGCCTCATTCACAGTGCCGTCCAACTATTCTTCAAGTCAGGGTGGAAACTCTGGCGGTCCTGGCGGAGGAGGCTTTGGTCCCGGCGGTGGTTCGTGGGGAGGTCGCGGCGGCAGCAGCTCGGTGCTGATATCGTGTGCCGGTATGTCATCGGGCAGCAGCTATACTATAAAGAGCGACTCTTATACAACTACGGCCACTGCGCAGCTCAAAGGCAGCAGTGGCGGCAGGTTCTGACCCGCAGAATGGAATGCAGAGCGCATTCAATGGCTTTGGAAAACGGAAAAAGTGGTTAATGACATAATGTTTTATTCGTAAATGTTGCATTGGAACGCCGGTCTGTCCTGTTGTCATACGTGCAGGGTGGATTCGGCGTTCTTTTGTTTTGCGGGAGAAATATCCTCAAAGCTTAAAAAGACCGCTGGCATAAAACAAGATGTGTTGTCGCTGTATGATGTTGGGAAAGACTTCCGTGGTCACGGGGCAAAAGAAGACGGAGTTGATAATATATTCCGTACTGTTCGTGATGTTGTTCGCAGCTCCAGTCCTTTCTGCCTGGGCGGAAACGGCAAGCCTGCAGATGGACAGGTTCAACTGGAACGGCATATACAGGGGGTGGCAGCTGTTGGCTGCATTCTTTGCCGTGTTCTGTATCCACAATTTTCTATTGGCGCCGCAGCTTGTCTATCGCAACCGCAAGTGGAGGTACGGGCTTTCTGCACTGGTGTTGGTGGCGGTGTTCACTGTATTTCAGATGAAGCAGGCTGGTGTGCCGCCTCACCGTCATGACCGCCGTCCGCCTGACAGTACCATGCCGGAAGACTGCCCCCGTCCTCTCCCTCCTCCCGGTGCAGAGCTTGGCGGGGATGCTCCTGTGCTGGTCTTTGGCGGCAAGACATCGGTGGCGTTAATCATAGTGTGTTTGCTGCTTGCGCTCAACACAGGAATAAAATACTATTTCAAATCCCTTGATGATCGCCGGAGGCTTGACTCTCTTGAGCGTGACAATCTGAACACCAGGCTGGCATATCTGAAATATCAGATTAACCCGCATTTTTTCATGAACACGCTCAACAATATTCATGCCATGGTACTGATGGATCCGGAACAGGCCAATGGCATGATAGAGACGCTGTCTAACCTGATGCGCTATGTGCTGTATGATGCAGTTAGCCCATTGGCCCCTTTGCAGAA
>CAVHBF010000001.1:33751-53243 GCA_963634195.1 Bacteroides thetaiotaomicron
GTTTTGTTGAGGATTTTGTGAGCCTTATGCGTGTGAGGTATACGGACAAGGTGAGAATTACAGTCAGCCGCCCCGCAGAATTGCCGGAAGTCCGTGTGCCGTCGCTGCTGTTTGCCACTTTCGTTGAAAACGCCTTCAAACACGGCGTGAGCTACGAGAGGGAGTCTTTTGTCGACATATCGTTTGCGGAAGAGGGTGACAGCATATTGTTCAGGTGTACCAACAGCCTTGTTCCTGCTGAGCAAAGCGACGGCAAGGGAGGCGTGGGGCTTGACAATGCCATAAAGAGGTTGCGGCTTATCTACGGCGACAAATTCAATCTTGACATTTCCACAACAGACACGGCATACTGCGTGAGTCTCAGGCTGCCGGAGAATACAGTGACAGAAAAAACAGACAGACATGATAAGATGCTTGGCAGTTGACGACGAGCCGTTGGCCCTGAAACAACTGGAATACTATCTTGGGAGTGTTCCGTTCTTTACCGTGGTGGCCTGCTGCCACAGTGCCGCGGAGGCGCTCAAGGTAATGGACAAAGAAGACGTTGACGTGCTTTTCACGGACATACACATGCCAGATCTGAACGGGTTGGAACTGGTCAAGTCGGTTGCCGTCCCGCCAATGGTTGTGTTTACCACGGCACATCAGGAGTATGCTCTTGCCGGCTATGAGGTCAATGCCATAGGCTACCTGCTCAAGCCTTTCGGACAGAAAGAAGTCCTCGGGGTTGCGGAAAAGGTGAAACGCCAGTACGAACTGCTCCATGCCGACAGCGTGTCGCCTGTGGACGAAGACGACGCCGTCTTCTTGCGCGCGGAGTACAAGATTGCCCGCATTGTAGTGAGGGAGATTGTCTACGTTGAGGGTTATGGGGAGTATCTGCGCATCCGGCTTGACAACCACGAAAAGCCTTTTGTGGTATATCTCAGCATGAAGAAAATGGAGGAACGCCTGAGTTCTCGTGGATTCATGCGTATACACAAGTCATACATTATCAATCTGCGCCACATTTTTGAGGTACACAGAAACATGGTGGTACTTGACAGTGGGGCAGAAATCCCGATAGGCGAAAGCTACCGGGATTCTCTTCACAAATACATTGCGTCAAAATTTCTGGGGAAATGATGGTTCCTACCATCCCGTCTCGTTCCATCCGGCATCGGCGTACCACGAGGTGGAGTGGAACTTCTTGTTGAACGGAGAGTAGTACGGGGTATCAAACAGCGTGCGGGGAATGAACATGGAAACCCCGAGTATGTTTTCCTTGTCGTTGATGGTACGTATGTCCGGCACATTGTTCACATACGTCATGATGAATGACGATGAGGCATTGTGGACAATTACGCTTTTCTTTGCAGTCTGAAGCCATGTCTGGTAGTCGGAATCTGAAAGCAGGTTCTTCATGGCACTGCCCATGTCGAAGTAGTCGGGCGCATTGGCTATTTGTGAAGAGAGGTACGACGTGATTCCGTCAAGCGACGGGGTGGCCTTGCCTGCGAAAGTCTTGGCAATGAGAGGGGCTGTGGCCTGCGCCAGTTCTCTCAGTCCAGCTGTCTTGATGACAGAATTCACATTGCCGGTGTTTCCGTAGTATTTTTGCAGGCTGGTGTTGTCTACGGCATCGTAATAGTATTGGTTGGCAATGAGGGCGACGTTGGCGTCATTGGCTGGATATGCGAAAAGTGCTTTTGGAATGAGATTTTTGTAATAGCCGCCATAAGCCGACGTGGAGTTTGCGCTGCCAACCACATAGTCTGTCACGTCCTTGAGCTCGTATGCCACTTCAATGCCCTGCATCAGGCAGGCATCAAAGAAAATATAGTCAAGATGCACACCGCTTTTGGCGATGGCTTGTGCCATGTCGCGAATGTCCATCTGCACGCCAACTCTGCCGGAGGCATCCCTGTCGGTATCCATGTCCCCGCCGGGACCCACGTCAATGCCGAACGCGCGCAGACCGAAACTGTTTGACTGCATGGTGTTGACGGTGTTGCTTGACGGGAGCCACCCGTTTCCGTGGCTCCACAGTACAAGTCCGTAGCTTTCGGAGGGATAGTTCTGGCTTATGACTGTGAGCACGCGGAATAGTGTGGCCGGGTCGGTGGAGTAGACATCGTCAGTCCATGTTAGGATTTTCTCTGTTATGGTGCGCTTGCCGTATTTGTAGATGCAGTAAAGGCGTGGCAGTTTGTCGTCATCTATAAATAGGAAAACGTTGTCCAGCCCGTTGGACAGCCGGCTTGCCCCACTTGCTATCTCCGCCGAGTCAAGCCGTGCCGCAGTGACACTGCCCGTGCCGTTGCCCAGACTGTTTTGCGCGGCAAGGTATATCAGTACGGAACGCCGGTACGTTGTTCCCTCTCCCCGTTCCTGAATGGACTCGCTGCTGTCATCGCTGCAGGAGCACAGTAGTGCGGTCGCAAACAGCATGAGTGGCAGAAAAACAAGATGCTTGATCTTCATGGTGGTTGTCCTTGTGTGTCGGTATTTGTACTTTTTATGCGGAGGCCTTTATGCCGAATTTTGGGTCTATCTTGATGAATGCGGAAACTGCAAAAGTGATCAGGGTGCATACCATCACGAGAATGAAGAATGGCGTGTAGCCCAGATATTCCTGTAGCTTGCCGGCGAACATTCCCGGCAACATCATGCTCAGTGCCATGAATCCGGTGCAGATTGCGTAGTGTGACGTTTTGTTCCTGCCTTGGCAGAAGTAGAGCATAAAGAGCATGTAGGCCGTAAAGCCGAAGCCGTAGCCGAACTGCTCGATGCAGATGGCCGCTGATACTGTCCAGATGTTTTGTGTCGGGCAGCAGCTTAGAATCACATATACTATGTCGGGCAGGGATATGGCCCACACCATGGGCCACAGCCATTTCCTGAGTCCGCCGCGCGAGGCGCATACGCCGCCGAGTATGCCACCCAGCGTAAGCCCTATCACCCCTACCGTTCCCTGTGCCACGCCCACAGCCTCGGTAGACAGGGCCAAACCGCCCGCCTCTGTGGAATCAACGAGAAACAGGGGCGCGATCTTGACCAGCAGGGCTTCCGGGAAGCGGTAAAGCAACATGAACGCTATGGCCGTCCAGACTTCCTTGCGGGCGAAAAAATCGCGGAAAGTGACGGCAAAGTCGAGAAGAACGTTCCGTCTTGTGGAAGTGGCGGGACCGTCTTCGGCCTTTGGCAGAAATATGGCATGATATACGAACAGTGCCGCAAACAGGACTGCCACGGCCGCCATGGTGAGAGACCATGCCTGTGTGGTGTTGCCGGTGGAGGTCTCAAGCATGCCTGCCATAATGAGCGTAAGTCCCTGCCCGGCTATCATGGAGATGCGGTAGAAAGTGGAACGAATGCCCACAAACAGGGACTGTCCGTTGGTGTCAAGCCCTATCATGTAGAACCCGTCGGCGGCGATGTCATGGGTGGCACTGCTGAACGCCATGAGCCAGAACAGAGCCAGCGTATACTGCACGAAATGGGATGCCTGTATGGTCAGAGCCACACCTGCCAGTGTGACACCCACCGCAAATTCCATACTCACTATCCACCACCGCTTGGTCTTGAACATGTCAACAATGGGACTCCACAGCGGTTTGATGACCCACGGCAGGTAGAGCCAACTTGTATAGAATGCGATGTCTTCGTTGCTGAGTCCAAGCCGTTTGTACATGATTACCGATATGCTCATTACCATAATGTAGGGAATGCCTTCTGCAAAATACAGGGAGGGGACCCATGTCCATGGGGTGTCTTTTTTTAGGGGAGCTTTTTTGGTGTTCATTGTTTTTCTTTTGGTATTTCCGGTCTGTAACGCTATCGGCAGGCGTTTTTATTCCTGGTATGTGCCCAGTGTGGTTCCCGGATAGTAGTGTTGTAGTATTTGCGTGTAGGTGTAGCCCTCGTTTGCCATTACTGCGGCCCCGATTTGGCATAGTCCCACTCCGTGTCCCCAGCCTTTGCCGTGGAGTACAAACCGTTGCGGAATGCCACTGCTGTCAGTTTCCTCCGCTTCGACAGTGAATGCCGAACTGTACAGGTGGCTCTCGCTGAGGGCTGAGCGTATGGTCAGTTCCTTGCCTATGACGAGGCTGCCGTCTGTGCCCTTAATCAGCAACTGGCTGATACGGCCGCTCTTGCCTGTCCTGACAGGTGTCAGAGCCTGTATCTGCCCGAAATCGCGCATGAGTTTCTTTTTCAGCAGCCGCTGTAGCTGTTGCTGGGTCAGGATCACTGTCCAGCGGTAGAAGTCGGCGGTTTCAAGGTCATAGCTGTTGAGCACTTGCGACAGGATTGCCCTGTTGTCGGTATTGCAGAACACGTGACCGTCTTTTGGGTCTGTGTCGGCCACAGGTTGCAGATACGGCAACTGTACGTCTTCCCAACAGGTGGAGAAATCCTCCGTGGTGTCTCCGCAGCACTTTGAGAAGCGGCAGTCGCACACTTCGCCTTGGTATGTAAGGACTTGCCGGGCTGTGAGGCTGACGGCAAGAGCAGCCTTGGGGTTCGTGATGCGCGTGATTCCCTGATAGCGTTGGCAGTGGTCGTCGGCGCAGACATCATAGAGGGTATGGTCATGGCGGTCAAACCATTTTATGTAGGTGTCGGCATCATCTGTGGCGGGCTGTGGCTCTGTACAGGGTTCTTTCAGACGGTTGTGTTTTTGCCTTATTGCCCACGAACGGCTTATCACGGCGGCTGCCTTGAGAAATTCAATGTGGGCGGTGGGTTTCATCTCGCTGCTGATGACAGAAACGAGGTAGTCTTCCAGAGGCAGGACATTTACGGCTGTGAGGAGGTCTCCTTCTCTTATTATGCTGAGAGAGCCGCGGAAGGTCTGGCGTTCCTGGCGTTGCCAGTGGTAGCCTATGCCGATCACGACATCATGCAGGGTGAAGGTTGCGTCGGCCGAAACCGGCACGAATTCTGTCGGGGTGCAGACAGTTGCGGTTCTGTCTCCGAGCTGTTGGCCGTTGACCGTCCATGCGCCGTTGAAGTCTACGCAGATGGTCTGTGCGGAAAGTATTCCTACGCTAATCATTTGCGGGGGAGTCTTTGAGTTTTTCAATTGCCGGTTTCAGCTCGTCTGGCGAGAGAGCCACTTCCTGCAGGATGGAACAGATGATGTCTGCATTGAGCCGGTCAAAGTCTTTCTTGCGCGGAGTGATGACCAGACCGCCCATATCCACAGTTCCGGGACTTATACACATATTGCTGTCGCCCTCTGCGTAGTAACATTCGGGGCGCAGCTTTCGGCGCGGTATGATGATGTATTGGCGGTCTTGTGCAATGAGGTTGAACCGCGGCTCAGGCTCGCCGTCTGCAACGGGCAGAAAACTGATGACCCTTTCTGCCGTCTTGATGCTTCCGGCAACGAAGAGGGGATAGACAAACCCGTCAACCAGCCGTATGCCGTCGGCTATGTCGACATAGTGGTATTTGTCGAGGTCGCGCTGTAGTGGAATCTCATTGGCCCTTGCAATCTGGAAATGGAGATGGTCAGGGGCCGAGGCTCCGCATTGTGCCCCGTTGTAGAATACCGTCATGCCCTTGGGCAGGTCGTTCACTATGTTCCCGAGATCATCGTAATGCCCGCTGAGTACTTGCGGTTCATGCGCCATCAGCGGTAGGGTGAAGTGGTCGTGCAGAATGGGGTAGGGATTTATGCACAGCTGGAACTTGCCTCTGTAGTTGAGATGCATCTGCTGTTCGGGCTGGTTGTCTTGACAAAGGAAGCATCTGCGCGCGGCAATGCTTTCCTTGTCCACCTTTGCGCCGGTGGAGTGTATGCGGTCGGGGTTGAACTGGGCTTCAAGGGTTGCGCCTGCCGGAGTAGTGAATGCGACGCGTTGCACCGTTGTGTCAATCGACTTGAAACGCTTCGCTGCATCCGGCCATGAACGCATCTGGTCGCAAAAGAACGTGTCAATGCATTGTTTGTCAAATTTCTGGCTCAGAAGTTTTTTCCGGACAACAATCTCCCGGGTCCTTATCCAGTCCTTGTAACTGTTGTTGGCGTTCTGTTTCTCAATTGACAGGGCAGCGTCTGAATTCCCGTTCCAGCGGCGGCAGAGGTATAGGTTGTCGTAGATGCGTCCTATGCGGTATTGCCGCGAGATGGCCAGCCCTACGGCATAGTCTTCGCCGTAGCTTGTGTTGGGAAAGCCTGTTTTGCGCAGCACCGGGACGAAAAAGGCACGCGGTGCGCCGAGACCGTTGATGCGCAGGGCGTTGTTTCGCCCGTTGGAGTCTGTCCACTCCTTGTGGTCTATGAGACCGGGAGGCAACGGGTTGAGGTCAAAGTCCACAAGGCTGTAACTGCCGATTACCATGGCAGCCTTCGTCTCGTAAAATTTGTCTACAATACGCTGCAATGTCAAGGGCGAACTGTATAGGTCGTCGGAGTCAAGCTGTACGGCGAATTTGCCGCAGTGCTCTGAGCGGATGGCATAATCCCAGCAGCCGCCTATGCCCAGATCGTCACGGGGTGGGACAAGGTGTACTACACGGCTGTCCTCGTGGGCCATATGGCTGACAATGGACGGGGTGCCGTCGGTGGAGTGGTTGTCTGTCACGATCACATTGTATCTGAAGTCGGTTTGCTGCCCGAGGGCTGACTTTATGGCATCGGCGATGGTCTTCTCCCTGTTGCGTACAGGTATGATGACACTGGCTTCCAGATCAAATTCCACGTCAAGGTTGGCAAGGCGGATCATGTCGGTAGTGAGCAGCGCGTTTCTCTCGTGCAGGAAATGCGTGAAAGCCTGTTCCATCTCCATCTGCACTTCTTTCATGGCGGGGTTGACATAGTCAAACTGTTTTTCTCCACTGACGCGCAAGTCGCTTTCGTGCTCGGTGTACAGAAACTCTGGAATGTGTATTTTCTTGCGTGTCAGCAGGTCGGCGTAGAGTGCGGCATGGCGGTAGACTCCGTCTGTGCGGAATTTCCTGCCGCCGGAATTGTTGAAGACCAACAGGCTGCCGTAGTCAAAATCATTCCTTACACTGCCTGTCCGGCTGTCGGTGAGAGGGTGGCTTTGGCTCTGTCCTTGTTTTATTTCATAATAGTCCGCATACGCCATGGAGTTTTCTGCCAGACTGCATGTCGTCATCATGCGGTCAAGGGCTCTGTAGCCAATGTCGAGCGGTGTCGTTTTGGTATATATCACGGCAGTGTCGGCTTCGTGGTTGTTGATGCGTCTCAATACCGAAGTGTCAAAGCCTGTGGCTTCCACTGTCTCGATTTCGATACCGTCGGCCGGTGTGATTTTCTGGCTGTGGTCCAGGGCTTCTGGCTGGAAGACTACAATGCGGTCTACTGCACCCTGAAGGGCAATGCTCTGCAGGGTCTGGCGTGTGTCGGCAGCGGTTTTGTTAAACAGGAAGAATATGCTTTTCATGAAACGTTTTCTGTGTTTTGTGCGTTTGTGGTTTCCTTTTGTGTGTTGCCGCTTTCGGTCAGAAGCCTGTGGATAGCGGCTTTCTCGCCCACCACCCAGAGATGGTCGCCTTCGCGTATGACGCGTTGGGCCTGGGGCAGCCCTATCTGTCCGTTGGCTTCCTCAAAGCCGATGAGCATGCACTCGTAGTCTTCACGCATACGGCTTTGGCATACGGCCTTGTTGCACAGGGCGGAATCGGGAGCTACGGTTATGCTGCGCAGTACCAGATCGTCATCGGTCACGGTAAAGTTGTCCGGCCATGTGCTGGTGTTGACTGTCTCGCAGAATGTCTTTATGCTGGAGTCCGATCCGATGATTTGTATTTTGTCGCCGGGAAACAGGACGGCATCCCCGCCTGGCACGTTGATCCTGTGCCCGCTTCTCACTATGGCTGCAACCATCACTCCCGTCTTTCGTGCGAGATCCAACTGGCGCAGACTTTGCCCTGCCATGGTGCTGTTCATGGGGATTTGGACTATGGTGAGGTGTACATCGTGGGTCAGCAGCTGGTTGGCGTATGTCGGTGCGGCTTCGCCGGAATGCCGTGCTTTGATGTCGCGGCTTTTGAGGTTGCGCATGAAGAGGTCTTCAAGCCCCTTGCTCTTTGTTTGTATGCGGTGCGACATCATGGTGCAGCCCATAAGCGCAAATGCCACGAACCAGTGTAGGACTGCGGAATATGGCGACAGATAGTTGACAAGATAGAACACGAACGACGATGCTATCAGATAGCGCACGATTATGGTGAAGATAAGTGGAAACCTGTTGTAGACGTTTTCGTTCCACAGCGCGCGGAAATCATCGCTGTGGTTCTTGCGCATCACGATAGCCCTGACAAAAAGCGACAGTATCATGAATGTCACTATGCCGCAGACCGCATTGCCGTACCAATGGCCGAAGAGCTGTCGGCCAAGCGGCAACAGCGAAGACAGGCTGAGGGTCAGTATGGCAATGCACAGCACCGAGTATATCAGCGTTTGTTTGACCAGTGCCACGATAAGCCGATGCCATGTGCTTTCGCTGTTGGCAGAGGTTATGTAGCTGTTGGAACTGAGCGTCTGCCTGATGCGGTAGGGCATATGGCTCTCAATCTTGTCTGCTGCGTGTGGCGCAAGGCGTATCATGTAGGGCGTGAGGAATGTTGTTATGACAGACACGGCCACGACCACGGGATACAGGAAAGGCTCCGTGACTTTCAGACTTACGCCGAGCGAAGCTATGATAAATGCGAACTCTCCTATCTGTGCCATGGAAAATCCGCACTGTATGGACACCCTTAGCGGTTGGCCGGAGAGAATGAATCCCGTGGTGCCGAAGACGGACTGCCCTGCGATTATGAGCAGCACAAGCACGGTGATGGGTAGCCAGTACTGGCCTATGACACTTGGGTCAACCATCATTCCCACCGACACGAAAAAGATGGCGCCGAACAGGTCTTTGACTGGTGCAACGACGGTGTTTATCTGTTCCGCCTCGATGGTTTCCGCAAGAATGCTGCCCATCATGAATGCCCCGAAAGCGGCGCTGTAGCCCATGCTTACGGCAATGACAACCATGAGGAAGCAAAGGCCCAGTGCCACCACAAGCAGCGTCTCGCTGCTCATCAGCGACCTTGCCTTGCGCAGAAAGGTGGGTACGAGGAACACCCCGACAATGAACCACAGCACCAGCACGAACACAAGCTTGATAAGGCTGTAGACCAGTTCCGTTCCCTCAAACTGGTTGCTTACGGCCATTGTGGACAGGATTACCATGAGTAGGATGCCGAGAATGTCTTCCACTACCAACGCTCCTAACACCGACGACGCGAAACGCTGTTGGCGCAGCCCCATGTCGTCAAGGGCTTTGTAGATCACGGTGGTTGACGACATTGCCAGCATACCGCCAAGGAAAAGGCTGTTCATGCGGTTCCAGCCGAACGAGTGGCCTGCAAGCGAGCCAAGTCCTATCATGCAGAAGATTATTGTACAGGCGGCAATGACGGGGCTCGGCCCCATCTTGATCAGTTTCTTGAAGCTGAATTCCAGTCCCAGGGTGAACATCAGGAAGATGACACCTATGTCGGCCCAGGTGCTGACACCGCTTGTGTCGGCTACCGTGGGGAATACCGACAGGTGAGGGCCGCATATGAAACCTGCCACGATATAGCCCAGTATCAGCGGTTGGCGCAGCCGCTTGAATATCAGTGTGACTACACCTGCCAAGACAAGTATCAGGGCGAGGTCTTGTATGATATTAGGTAGTTGGTTCATGAGATTGTATGGTAGATGTTTGTTGCCGGTTCAGGTGTGCAGCTCACTCTCGCATTTGTTCTTGTATTGTTGGTTCATTGACCACAGCCGTGGGGGCATCCCTGCATACTGCACGAAATTCTTGCAGAAAGCCGAAGTGCTGAGATATCCGCTCTGGCCGGCGATGTATTCAAGCATGGCTTCGGGCTTTTCCAGCAGCAGTGCCTTGGCATACTCCACCCGCCGCCGGTTTATGAATTCCCTGAACCTCATGTTGTAGCGTTGCTTTATGAATGCTGACAGGTTCGCCTTGTTGGTGTTCATCTTCCGGGCCATGTGTTCCAGGGTTATGGTGGCGTACAGATAGACACGGTCTTGCTCCATGAGCTTGTCGATGCGTTGGCTCATCTGTGTGTAGACGACATCGCCGGGGTCAAGATGGCGGTCGCCGTGCAGGTGTTCTTCTTCCTCGTTTGCTATCTCGTCTGGACCGGTGCGCTTCATGTTGCAGGTGTAGCATATCACATGGGCTGTTGCGGCAATGCAGAACATTATCGCCGCCGTCACGTGGGGATGTCCTGTAAGATACTTGTCGCCAAGCAGGCGCATCGTCCCGCACTCGAGCATCAGGAGCACAATGCCCGGAGCCACGATAGCCATCGTGCGTGCTGACTGCCCCTTCCATACTTCCCTGATGTCGTTCAGGGTGTAGCGGTTCTTTCTGTACAGCACGATTGCCGCAACGGTGGTGTAGGTGATCTGCACGAGAAGCAGTGAGTCGTATCCGTCCACACAGATGGTCTTGCAGTATGAGTAAACCGGTCCTGCAAAATGTTCCAGTCCGCTGCCGGTACGCAGTGCCTGTACAAACTCGTTGGAATGCGGCTCGCCTATCAGCACCACAAACAGTATGATTGCAATGGTCTGTGATATGACGATGACGAACCATATGGGCGTGAGCCAGTTCATGGCCTTTTTGCCGCAGAGAGCTCTTACGTACATGGTGATGAGCGGCAGAACAACAGGTCCCGTAACCTGCCTCGCCGCATTGATGACGGCTATGTGGTCGCAGTCGGTGGAGGGCGACATGTATATGCCTTCCGCCAGTATGTGTATGGCACACAGTGCCAATGTGACCGTAAGGAGGAGCTGGGTCTTGCTTTTCCTCTTGGTGAGCATGATGAGCGTCCATACGCTCACGAGCATACCCGGACACAATAATGCAAAGTCTGTGAACATCGGTGCTGTGTGCCTGCTTGCCTGCTTACTTGCCTACAGTTCAAGGTCGCAGTCGTGTATCTCGTGCCACGGCAGGCCTTGCTTGTTGAGTTCTTCCATGAACGGATCGGGGTCAAACTCCTCCACGTTGTGTACTCCAGGCTTGTTCCACAGCCCCAGGGCGAACATCCGTGCGCCGATGCACGCGGGCACCCCCGTGGTGTAGCTCACGCCCTGCATGCCTGTTTCCCTGTAGGCGGCCTGGTGTGAGCAGTTGTTGTAGACATAGTAGGTGTGTTCCTTTCCGTCGTTGCCTGTTCCCCTGATGCGGCAGCCTATGGATGTCTCTCCGTCGTAGTTCTCTCCCAGCTCCTGTGGATTGGGCAATACGGCCTTGAGGAATTGCAGCGGCACGATCTTCACCGTTTCCGTGCCTGTGCCGTCGGCCTTGGGGGCGGTGTATTCTATCTCGTCAATGCGGCTCATGCCGATGTTCTGAATCACGTCAAGGTAAGTGAGGTACTGTTGCCCGAAGGTCATCCAGAAGCGGGCGCGCCTGATGGTGGGGTAGTTGATGACAAGGCTCTCTATCTCCTCGTGGTGCAGCAGGTAGGATTCTTTCGGGCCTATGTTGGGGTAGTTGAGGGTCTTGTGTATCTCCATAGGCTCGGTCTCTATGTATTTGCCGTTCTCATAGTAGAGTCCTTTCTGGGTTATTTCGCGTATGTTTATTTCGGGGTTGAAATTGGTGGCAAACGCTTTGTGGTGGTTTCCTGCATTGCAGTCCACGATATCGAGATAGTGTATTTCCTTGAAATGGTGTTTTGCCGCATATGCGGTGAAGATGGAAGTCACTCCCGGGTCAAAGCCGCATCCGAGAATGGCGCAGAGACCGGCTTTTTCAAAACGCTCGCGGTATGCCCATTGCCACGAGTATTCGAAATGGGCTTCGTCACGCGGCTCGTAGTTGGCGGTGTCAAGATAGCTGCAGCCCGTCTGCAGACAGGCTTCCATTATGGTAAGGTCCTGATAGGGCAGGGCAAGGTTCATTACGAGGTCGGGTTTGAACTCGCTCATCAGTGCCGTAAGCTCGTCAATGTTGTCTGCGTCCACTTGGGCGGTTCTGATGTCTGTGCGCCCGGTGGCCTTGGCTATTGCGTCGCACTTCGATTTTGTGCGGCTTGCTATCATGATGTCTCCGAAGACATCAGTGTTCTTGGCGACTTTGTGTGCGGCAACGGTGGCTACGCCGCCCGCCCCGATAATAAGTACTTTTATCATTTGTCAAGCGTATGTATAGGTGTTGTTTTCCTGTTGGCTACATGATTTCTTCACTTTTGATGTCCATGGCGGCCATCATGGAGTAGGTGAGGATTTCCTGCCTGCACCTGAATCCGGCCACGGCCTGTGGTGCGAAAAGCACGGCCTCTGTCCCGTGCGGAATTCCGTCGATTGCCCGGCGCAGCGGAGTGGCATATGCCCCGGTGTCAGCCACAAGGGCCAGAAGACGGGTGTCTCCGTCGTGCGACAGGGCTGTAAGCGACTGGCAGTAGAGGTCGCCCGTGGTTACATAGTCCTGCTCCGCACAGCACGACACAAAATGGAATTCCGCAATGTTGGTTTTTATGGCGGTGGCGTTGAGTTCGGTGTCAAGGTTTGCCGGCAGACAGTTCTTCAGGACTCTTGCGGAGGAGGGGTATACCAGCACTACCTGTACCGTGGCGGTCTGGTCGCCGGGTCTCAGTCCCGCGTCAAGAGCCACGTAGTCCACCCACCGGCTCAGGTCAAGTTTCCGGACGCGGCGCTCGAGCATCCGCTCGAAATTAACCGTTATGTCAAAAGCCATGCTGTCAAGATAGCCGGCATCTACGAGTATAGTGGTTCTCATGCTTGGTCCCGTGTTCGGGTAACGTGCTGTCCGGGCACGTGAAATTAAGGGCAAATGTACGTGTTTTTTTGGGGTCTTCCAAATAAAATCACGCTCATTTTCCGCTCTTCTTGCCGTAACGCGCACCGAGGATGCAAATGTGCGTTTTTGTGTGGTGTCGGCGGTGTAAAATCTCCGTTTTGTTTAAATTTGCCTGTTGTTTGTCTTAATAACGGAATTATGGATACTGTGTCGCGTTTTTTCATGGCGGTGTTTTTCATGGCCGCAATGTCGTGTGTTGGTCTGCGTGGTCAGACAAGGTGGACGGAGCTTGACAGGTGGGAATTCCGCAAGGCCGGCGAGTCCGGCTGGAGCGAGGTTGTCTTGCCGCATTCGTGCAACGCTGCCGACGGGCAGAGTGCGCACTACTACCGTGGCCTGACATGTTACCGCACTGCCATACGTCCCTCGGGCAAGGAGCAGTTCCTCTACCTCATGGGGGCGGCCCAGCGCTCGGTGGTGGCTGTCAACGGGAAGAAAATCTCCGAACACCGTGGGGGCTACACCCCCTACTGTGTCAGACTTACCCCTTATCTTGCGGAAGGCTCCAACGAAATCACGGTGGAGTGCGACAACACGCTTGACCGCAACATGGCTCCGGTGAGCAGCGATTTCAACAAAAACAACGGACTCCACAACAAGGTGTGGCTGGTGGAGACGGGTGACGTGTTCTGCGATTTCGGGGCAATGGGTTACGATGCTTTCCATGTCACTCCCCTCAACGTCAGTGCACGGAAGGCTGACGTGATTGTCAACACCGTGGTGCGCAATACTGCCGCCAAGGGCAGGCGGGTCACGGTGGTGTTCAGAATCAAGGACGGGGAGGGACGCACCGTTGCCGTCAGGAAGAAGAAACTCAGTGTCGCACCGCAGTCGGCGGCTGATGCCGAATGGCGCATGACCGTTGGTCGCCCGCACCTGTGGAACGGGCTTGACGACCCGTACCTCTATGCGGCCGAGGTGCAGCTTTGGCAAGGGCGCGACATGATCGAGAGCAACGAAACGAAATTCGGCATACGCAGCTATTCGCTCGACTCCCTGCGCGGTTTCATGCTCAACGGCAAACCCTATGCGCTGCGCGGTTTCAGTATGCACCAGGACTGGCAGGGCAGGGCATCTGCCGTTACTGATGCCCAAACGGACTGCGATTTCGGAATCATAAAGGAACTGGGGTGCAATGTGCTGCGCCTTGCCCACTATCCCCACAACCGCCGTGTCTTTGACAAGTGTGACAGTCTGGGGCTTGTGGTGCAGACGGAAATACCGTGGGTCAACGAGTGCGGCAACGACACGTCCCTGTACAATCAGAAGGCGTATGTTGAAAATCTCCACCTGCAGCTCAGGGAAATGATTGTAAACCACTACAATCACCCGTGTGTGGTGTTCTGGGGGCTGTGGAACGAACTTGGCAACATTGACGGCTCCAGACCGCAGGGAGCCAAACTTGACAAGGATGCCGTGCTGCGTACCACGGCGAGCCTCTATGCGCTGGCACACAGTCTTGACTCTACCAGAAGCGTGGGCTTCGCCGATGCCAGTTTTGGACTCCGGACTCCGGAACTGCGGTACGGCGAGCACTTTGACTACTTTGCGTTCAACACCTACAACGGCTGGTATTCCAACACCAGGTCGCCCGAGGGGGCGGCGGGATTCTCCAAGGTGTTGGAGCGGCTCTATGCCCGTGCGCCCTATGTGGCCATAACCGAATACGGATCGGGGGCGAACCCTCATTGCCACTCCGGCAATCCGGTCCTTACCACCCGGCCGTCGGTGGGCGGTGCGCGCCATGACGAAGAGTGGGGCAACATAGTGCACGAACGGCATTTGCAGACTCTGTGCGGCGCGGACCGCCTGCAGTTTTCCACTGGCTGGATATTGTTTGACTTTGCCGTGGGCGCGCGCCGCGAGGGCTATGTGGTCAACTCCGGCGGCGGTCTGGACACCCGCACGGACAGTGCCTGTATGTTTCTCAACGACAAGGGTATCGTGAGCCGTGACCGCAAAGTTCGCAAAGACGCATTCTATCTCTACAAGTCATGCTGGAACAAAAGGGAACCGACTGTCTACATAACTTCAAGACGCTATTCCGACCGCCTTGAGGATACCGTGTGCGTCAAGGTCTACAGCAATCTCCGCGACTTGACGTTGTACCACAACGGGCATCTTGCGGAACAGCTCCACAGCTCCGGCGAACCGTCGGGGGTCATCTGGACGTTCCGTCCCGTCGCGTTTGAGAATGAAAGTGACGAGTTCGTGGTCACGGGCACTGACGGTGAAGGGCGGAAATTTTCCGACAGGGCCGTCTTCCGCCGTGTCGCCTCTCCGGGAGCAGGAGACTGACCCCGTGCCGTACGGAAAAGCGGTCTGCAATGGATTTGTTCTGTTGCAGACCGCTTTTTCCGTATGTGGATCTCCGGCAGGTTATACCAGATGCCGTATGATTTCTTCCTTGTCGCCAGGCAGCATGTCTATCACCGGTATTTCTATCATGGTGTAGGCTCCGGGTTGCTGCTTGAGCGATGCGCGTGCCACGTTGACAAGCACCTGCGCGGTGAGGGCGGGGTTGTTGATGCTCATGTTGAACTCGAAATGCTGGTTGTGGGTCTCTCCGCTGACACCCTTGCGCACGAGGTTCACTCCGTGCCCCACGTCATTGAGCGCATCCACGCACGCTACCTGTTGCACGTGTGTCTCGTCGTTCACGAAATAGGGGTCTGCCTTGATTGCGGTTTCAACGGTCTTGAAGTCCGTTCCCTCTTCAAGCTCAACATAGACCATGCGGCGGTGTATGCCCGTGCCGGCTGGAATGGTCATCGACAGGGCGTCCTTCACTCCCTTTATGGCGCGCACGGCCACCGAGTGTCCCATGCTGCGGCCCGGACCGAAATTGGTGTAGGTGATGCCTTTCGGCGCGAGACTCTCCATCAGGGTGCGCACGATGGAGTCCGACCCCGGGTCCCATCCTGCCGAGATGATGCTTACCGCGCCGTGTTTCTTCGCTTCGCTGTCAAGCGAACGGCGGAGGTCAACGATGCTGGTGTGGATGTCGAAGGAGTCGACTGTATTGATGCCCAGCGCGAGGCACTCCTTGGCGTATTCCTCCACTTTGCGGGTGGGGGTGGCGAGTATGGCCACCTGCACTCCGCTGAGTTCCCTGATGCTTTTCACTACCTGGTATCCGGCAAGCTCAGCGGGTTTGTTTTCGGTGTTGCGCCTTACAATGCCGGCGCATTCCATGTCGGCGGACGCTTCTATCGCCTGCAGGGCATACCGCCCGATGTTTCCGTAGCCGATAATGGCTGTTCTGGTTTTTGTCATGGTGAATTTGTTTTTAGTTGTTGTTGTCATATTCCATTACTGCCTTTATTTCCAGATAGGTTATCTCGGGAGGCAGTGTGTCTTTGGCTTCTTTCAGTCGCGGTGTCATATCCGGCCGGTGCAGGGCTTTGCGCACGAGAACTTGGTGCTGCGGGGTGACGATGTCGTTGATGTCGATCTCGTGTTCCCCGACGAGTCTTGCGATATGGCCTTCAATGCTGGTTGTCTTGAGGTTGCGCCGGGCTGCTATCTCTTTCACCGACAGTCCCTGGCGGTAGAGCTGCAGTGTTGTGCGGTGGCTCGGCTGTTTGTCTTTCTTGTCGGCAGTCTGTTTTTCCTTTTCTTTCACCGTCTCTGCCACGTTGTCGGCTTCAGGATGTCCGTTGCGGAGTATTTTGTCCAGACTGACCGTCTCTGCTTTGGCCTTGCTGTTGAGAAACGACTTTACGGTCATGCCCTCTTCGGATGCGGTATGCAGCGTGCATGTCTTTATCTTGACGGCAAGGGTGAGCTGTTTCATGGCGTTGGCGAACTGCTTTTGTGCCTGCTTGTTGCGGAAAGCGATGCCGTCAATCTCAAACAGCGGTGTGATGTTGTCGCATATCTGTGAGAGAAAATACCGCGCCGCAGCCTTGACACGCTTTTGCAGCGACTCGTCGGCAGAGGGATTGCCGCTCTCCGCAAGGGCTGTGTATTGCCGGGAGAAGCTGCGGCTGTAGCCGGGCATTTCGGTACGGAACAGCAGTTCGGCCTTTTCAAGTGCGTCCACAAAGTCGTTCTGTAGCAGAAACGCATGGCGGTTGACTATCTCCAGCATCCGGGCGAGAGCCTGGCTCAGGCCGGCGAAGCTGAACAGCTCGTCAAGCATAGCCGTGAAATAGTGCTGTCTGAAAGCCGGCAGTAGTGCCCGGCAGTCGGAGGAGTCGGTCAGAGCCCGGCTTATGTAGTGTTCCACATGGGGATCATATATTACGGAACTTCTGGTGAGCGGACGGCTCAGCACCAGTCCCCGGAGCGATCTGCAGCGGCTCAGTGCCACGTAGGTTTGCCCGTGCGCGAACGAATGGCTCACGTCAATCACGGCACGGTCAAAGGTAAGCCCTTGGCTCTTGTGGATGGTGATGGCCCAGGCCAGTCTCAGCGGAATCTGGCGGAACGTGCCGTCGGATATCTCGCGCAGCTCGCCTGTGGCGGTGTCAAGCTCATAGCGGGTGTTGGTCCATTCTGTTGCCGAAACGGTTATGGGCACCGGATTGTCCTTGCATTCCACTGTCACCGTGTCACAGGTGAATCCGGTCACCTTGCCGATCTTCCCGTTGTAGTACTCGTGCCGCCCGGTCGTATCGTTTTTTATGAACATCACCTGGGCCCCGGTGCGCAGGGTGATGCACGCATCGGCGGGATACGAGCTTTCGGGAAAGTTGCCGCTTATGCTGGCGGTGAAGTTCTGTATCTTGCCGCCAAGCCGGGCAAGCCTGTCGCTGTTGTAGGCGTTTGCCGTGCTGTTGTGCGTGGTGAGGAAAATCCACTCCTCGTCTTCGGGAATTTCAAAATCCGGCCGGCAGCACCTGTTCAGGAGTTCTATGGAGGCTTCGCCGAGTGTGTTGGTCCTGATTTGCGAAAGCAGGCTGATGAACTGCTGGTCGGCCTGCCGGTAGACTTGCTTCAGTTCTATGGTGACAAACGACGCTTGCTGCATGACTTTGGCGGAGAAGAAATACGGTGTGTCATACCGGGTCTTGAGTATCTCCCGCTCGTCATCCTTGACCACGGGTGCAAGTTGCCTCAGGTCGCCGATAAACAGCATCTGCACGCCGCCGAAGGGCTTGCTGCGGTCACGGTAGGAGCGGAGCGTGAAGTCTATCGCGTCAAGCAGGTCGCACCTCACCATGCTTATCTCGTCAATCACCAGAAGGTCAAGCGTGCGCAGTATGTCTTTCTTCCGGTCGCTCATGCGATAGTTCCTGCGGCCGCCGCGTCCGGCAAGGCTGTCCGGCGTGAACAGCCCGGGTGCAATCTGGAAGAACGAGTGGATGGTCACCCCGCCGGCGTTGATAGCCGCCACCCCCGTTGGGGCTACGACTGCCATCCGTTTGGGCGGTGCTTCCTTGAGGCTGCGCAGGAAGGTTGTCTTTCCCGTGCCGGCCTTTCCGGTCAGAAAAACGTTCTGTCCGGTGAACTCGATGTACTGGCGCGCAAGTTCTGTTTCGGGATTGTCGCTCATGTGTTCTCGCAAAGAAAGCGCAAAACCGCTGTTGTGCGGATTGCGGGAATGTTTCTTCCGGCCTTCGGAAACGACGCACCCGTCTGCTGCCGGATTACCACTTGTCTTCGGGCACTATGCCGTTGTATATGTTCTTGGGCGCATATTCCATCCAGTCCATCACGAATTGTGTCTGGGTGTTTTCGAGCACCGACTTGATGCGCAGGTAGTAGGTTTCCGACGGTTTGAGGGTGCCGGTGTAGATTATCTTGCGCAGACGCAGGTAGTTCTTGTATGATGTGGTGTTGCGCAATGACTCGGTCACAGGTGCTCCGCCCTTCGTTATTCCGTCGTGCAACGGCGGCTTCATGTAGCCGTGGTTGCGCATCACCTTGTCGTTTTCGTCGTTGAGGTATTCGTCTTCGGTGTCGGCTTCCCAGCCGATTGCCGGGTTCGTGGGACGCAGGCGCAGGTCAAGCGGCAGGCCTATGGCCCTGAGGTTTGACTTGTTCGTGCCGAAATACAATTGTGCCATGCCGCGGTTGTCGAAAGTGGGCACGGCCCAGCGTATTTCCCATGTACCCTCGAACGGTACGGGTGGCAGCTTGATGGTCATGTCGTATTGTCCTGTCACATTGTGCTCGTCGCCCTGGAAGTCAGGCCACGTGGTGGCGAACCCGCTCAGGTAGTTGTAGGAACACGAGGGGTCAAGGTCGAAATTCTTGAAATAGCCTGTCGGTATGTGTACGGTGGAGTTGGCTGACGACAGGGGTCTGCGGTATCCGTTTGTTATGAGTTCCGGCATGAGCGACGAGATGTCGAAGCGCAGGCGTTCGTTGAGCACCTTGTTGACCACGTCGTCCGAATAGACCAGTATGTCGTCGATAGGGTAGTAGAAGCCGTTGAGGGCGTTGTTGGTGAACTTGCCGTTGGTCTCGCTGATGAGAATGCCCGGTATCGGCACGGTCACCTCCGAATAGTCCTTGAGGTCGCGTTCCGACACGTAGCGGTTGATTCGCTTGCCGTTGGTCTGCGATCCCTCCGTGAGTTTCACGAGACGGCGCTGCTTGCCCATTGTCTCGTAGTATTCGAAGCAGTCTATGCTGAGCTGGCTTTCGTTTTTGTAGCCGAAGCCTATCTCGGCGTAGTGTAT
>CAVHBF010000002.1:0-9071 GCA_963634195.1 Bacteroides thetaiotaomicron
AAACAAAAAACATTCCTGACTTTGACATCCTTTGCGCGGGTTTCCCATGCCAAGCATTCAGTTCTGCCGGCAAGAGACAAGGCTTTGCCGACACGCGGGGAACGATGTTTTTCGAGGTGGAACGTATATTAAAGGACAAACGTCCGAAGGGTTTTATCCTTGAGAACGTGGAAGGGCTTGTAAATCATGATGGAGGCAAGACACTACAGGTGATTGTTGACAGACTTGCCGCACTGAATTACAAGTTCGATTTCCGTGTACTCAACTCCAAAAACTTTGGAGTCCCACAGGAACGGAAGAGAATATATATAGTTGGCTGCGTTAACAACACACCAGATCTTGACAATTTCCCGATAAAGGAAAGCAAATTGGGAGACATACTTGAAACCGGATTACCAACTGCAGACACTCCTTTTGTCAGGACATTGCTCAAACACTTTACAATAGAGCAACTATACGGGAAATCCATAAAGGACAAAAGAGGTGGCAATACCAATATCCATAGTTGGGACTTGGAAATCAAAGGCTCTGTCACGCCAGAACAAAAACGGCTTCTTGATATAATTTTGACAGAACGCCGCAAAAAGAAATGGGCAGAAATTATCGGAATTGACTGGATGGATGGCATGCCGCTTGCTTTGGAACAGATCAGGACTTTCTTTGACTCTCCCAACCTCAAAGAAATGTTGGAAGACCTGACGCAAAAGGGATACTTGAAATTTGAACATCCAAAAAAGCTTATTCGCGGAACAAACAACAATGGGGTCGCAACTACCCGTCGGGAATATGATACAACAAAGCCTAAAGGTTACAATATCGTTGCAGGAAAATTGAGCTTTGAAATCAACAAGGTGATGTCACCAACAGAAATTGCCCCTACACTGGTTGCCATGGACATGCAAAAACTTTATGTTGGAGACAATGGCGGATTAAGGAGATTGTCGCTTCGAGAGGGATTGCGTCTCTGTGGTTATCCCGACGGCATAAAGTTCAACGTAAGTGAGAAAGACGGTTTTGACTTATTAGGCAACACAGTTGTTGTGCCAGTGATTAAGGCCGTTGCAGAACGATTATTGGAAACATTGAATTTATAACGATATGGACGCATCGGAAAAACTATACAAAGCACTTGTAGAGGACTTCGGAATGGAGGGCGCAACAGGTTCCGTAAGATTCAACCTTCGTGACTTTGACATAACGGTTGAGCAAAACAACATTGTTGGCAACATTCTTGAAGAATGGCTCGACAAATGGATGACGAGCAAAGGCATCGTGCATATCCACAATCGCAAGCAAGCGTCGCCCGACTTTTGGCTCGACCCTGACAACTTGGAGTCTAACTGGCTGGAGATAAAGTCTTTCACGGGCAGTCCCAACTTTGACATAGCGACATTCCGCAGTTTCATCAACCTCGTGATAGAGAAACCCTGGAAACTTCACTCAAAGCACCTGCTCATAAAATACACAATGGAGAATGGTGTAGTAGAGATTGAGCGAATTTGGCTGAAGAACCTTTGGGAAATATGCAGCACAAGCGGCACATGGCCTGTGAAAGTACAGTACAAGAACAAAGTGATAGTAAACATCCGCCCTGCCACTTGGTATTCGGAGCGTACAGATTTCAGGCCATTCGAGAGTCTTGAAGACTTTTTGGCGGCAATGGAAGAAACCATCTACCAATATCCAGACACAAGAGTGACAATAGCCTTGCATTGGAAAGACAAACTCATAGAGAGTTATGAAAGACACTACGGCAAGCGGCTCTTGATTCCAAGATGGAATGACATTGCAGAAAGATACACCATTGATTCAGACAAACAGAATCAGTAAGACAAAAGTCAATGTCGTTTAGTGTAGTGCCAAACGACATTGACTTTTCTTTTTGGGAGAAGCATCTGCCCTCTCTGTCCGGCTTTCCGCCATTTCGTGTTCATCCGTCGCACGCCCGTTTTCAGACATGGCGTGCAGACCGCGGACGGGGCACGACAGGCAAGGAGGATTACTTGCACGGCAAAATTCCCACGGGTGATTTTTTTTTCTTAACTTTGCTTGTCAATACATAAGGTAAGTTCCCGCGCCACAACAAAAACACACCCTACCCATGAAACACGTGAAAACAGCGACTCTGGCAGCAGCCCTTGTGTGTGCCGTTTGCGCGCATGCGGACCGCCTGTCGTTCAACCCCTCCATAAAGTTCAGACTTGAACCCAAGATGGTTTCCGGCAGTGCCGTAGCCACCGGCAGCAACCACGGAGTCAACTCCCCCGTATGCGTCACGACCACCAATACGGGCAGCAACGACTGCTACTGGTATTTCCTTGAATACAAGACCGGCAAATACGCCATACGCAACGCACAGACAAGCCAGTACCTAGTGTGGGACGAGGTGAGGAGCAACAGTCCCATACGCCGCTATATGCATTTGGACAGTGCCGTGAGGAGCGACTCCGCCCTCTGGACCATAGGCCAGCTGGGCGACGGCACGTACTATTTCAGGAATGTGGCGGAGAGTTCCTACTGCTTTGACATGAGGACGGACAGCTATGTTCTGGGCACATACGACCAAAGCGACACGCCATCGTCAAACAATGAACTGTTCTACATCTACAGGGAGGACGGCACGCCATATGACCAGGAGACAGACAGCAACACCGTCTGCGGCATGGACAAGGACGGCTACTATTGGGCGACAACGGAACTGAAACAGCCCGTGGTATACACCACAGACGATTCCGACCCCGTGCTCTACGCCATAACGAATGTCAGGTCGGGGCTTTACGTCATTGACGGGACGGCCCTTACCCAGACAGACCAGACACCCGACAGACTGTTCTATTTCAAGGAGGCGCAGGACGGAGTGCAGATCATGATAGAAGGAGGCGGGTACGTATCAGCGAAGCTGCCGGTGACAACAAGCGCCAGCGCAACAGACGTGCAGGTGGCAAACGGTACTCCCGGCACCAACGATCATGTGTGGAGCATTGCCTACAGCGCGCAGGACACGTATCCCGGCTATGCCGTGGGAGTGGCGGTTTGCAGCGAAAACAACTCCACCAACTGGCATTTGACAAATTCGCGGATTTACTGGAATGACTTCTCGTATGTGGGAATATGCTACTATTCCGTAGACGGCGGTTCCACGTTTGCGTTCAAGTCGAAAGACATACGCCACCGCAACTATCTGGCGGAACAGGGCATCATCATTCCTAACGACACGGAAGACCCGATAACGCCCGTCGATCCTGTTGACCCTGTCGATCCTACCGAGCCGGAAGAGCAGGAAGACCTGGTGCCGTTTTCGGGTTCGGTGACCCACGTGTACCGGGCTGACGGCAAGGTTGACGCCATCCCGGACGAATACATAGAGACCCGGGAACTGTCTGACGAAAGCATAACCATAACCACAAAAGATGACGGGCCGGTCTACAGCTATGCCACCTACGAAGTGGACTCCGTATCATACACGGCACCTGCAGATTTCCCGAGATTCAACTCGTTCAAGTTCAACAACAAGTACAACCCGCATCTCATAAGCGATGCCATAGGCGTGTTTCACGGCGACACGCTCATCACCGTAAACCCAGTATGCATAGGCAAGCGGCTGAGACCCTCGTTCAAAACCGATGACGACGCAGAGGCCTATCTCGGCACCGTGCTGCAGAAGAGCAAGACAAGCCGCACGCGCTACGACAAAGACGCTGTCTACACCATAGCGCGCAGGGGGTACACCATCCTGCGGCGCACCGGCAAGGGGACATACGTCACCTGCCCCTACGGCAGACAGACCTCGGTGAGGGTGACTTTCGCCACCGACCAGTCAACGGCTCAGTACAGGGTGCCCACCATATACATCACGACAGACGACGGCACCATGATAAGCTCGAAAGAGACCTACTGGTCTGCCAAGATAACCATTGACGGCGGCGGGGTGTTCCCCGACATGGCCGAGACCGCCATGCAGATAAAAGGGCGCGGCAACTCCTCGTGGGCTGGAACCTGGGGCAAAAGCCCGTACCACATGAAATTCGCCGCCGGCGTCAAGCCGCTGGGACTGACCAAGGGCAAACACTGGAACCTCATAGCCAACGCGCAGCGGTATTCCATGACAACCAACGCCATAGCAATGAAGATAGCGCAGCTTGTGGAGACGGCGGGATACAACCACGAGATTCCCGTGGAGCTGTACATCAACGGAGACTACCGCGGCTCGTACAACCTGACCGAGAAGATAGGCTTTTCCAACAACAGCATAGACCTGACGGACGAGACCTCGGCCGTGATGCTGGAACTTGACAGCTACTATGACGAGACCTACAGGTTCCGCACCACGAAATACTCCCTGCCAGTCAACATCAAGGAGCCCGACCTCAGCGAGGGAACATCGGCACTGACATGCACACAGATAAGGCAGCATTTCAACAACGCCATCACCGCCCTCTACAACGGTGAAGAGCCGGGCAACCATTTCGACCTTGACTATCTGGCACGTTTCCTCTTCGTGAACGACCTTTCGTTCAACACGGAATTCATGCACCCCAAAAGCACGTTCTGCTACAACGAGGACATCACCAACGACAACACCAGATACATCTTCGGACCGGTGTGGGACTTCGACTGGGGCTACGGCTACCAATTCAACTACAACTACTTCACCTACCCCGCCACCACCGACTTCTGGAACAGTGTCAGCATGGAAGCCGACGACTGGGTCAGGGACTTGAGGTACAGTGGGGAGAGCCTCAACAAAGCCTACTACAACCTATGGCACAATTTTGTCAATGACGGCAGACTTGACGAGCTTGTGGAGTTCTGCCAGGACTACTACGACTACGCCTCGGCATCGTTCACCCACGACCACAGCATGTGGAGCAACGGCGACTCCACGAGCTACGCCACCGTGACCGCACGGGCGAAGACATGGCTCAGGGAACGCGCCAACTATATCCACGACTACATGAAAAACACACTCGACTATGACAGCAAGGGCTATCTGGTGACAACCGGCAACACCGTGAACGGCGACGTGAACGGCGACGGGGCTGTCACCGTAGCCGATGTGGTGTGTGTGCTCAACCATATGCTGAACCTGCCAAACGAGGACTTTGACTTCACGCAAGCCGACCAGGACGCCAACGACATCATAACCGTCAACGACGTGCTGGCCATACGCGACCTGACCGTACAGAGCTCCGCCAGCGGCCGGTTCTACGGGCTGCCGGAAGCGGAGGCAACCCTTACCCCCGGCACGGCAACATACAGAGCAGGGGGCGTGGACATCCCGCTTGACGTGTACGCCGGTGAGGGCACGGCATACAGCGGGCTGCAGTTTGATCTGGCCATTCCAAGCGGAATGACAGTGGCAGGCCTTGACATCAGCGGCAGCATTCCCGAATTCAAGCTCTTCACGGCGAAGCTCGGCAGCTCCGGCAACACGGACAGCGAGCGCGACCTGTACAGGGTATCCATATATTCGTCCGCCAACCACACCCTGCCGTACGGGTCCTCCGTCATGACCCTGTCGCTTGACTGGGGAGACTGCCGGAGCACGGCCGAACAGCTGACCGCATCGGTGTCAAACGTGCTGTTTGCCAATTCGCTCGGCGAGGACGAACGCTCCGCCTCACATTCGACCCGATTCCGCAACACCGGGCTGACAGGCATAAGCAACACCGCATGGGTGGTGAACCAGAACGGCAACAAGCTGACCATAGGCACGACAGAAGACACGACCGTACCGGTATACGGCATAGACGGAAAACTGTTTGGCATATACAGCACACGCAAAGGCGGCTGCACCATAACACTGCCGCAGGGCGTGTATATCATCAACAACAAAAAGATTGCAGTGAAATAATACGACAGTGACAACATCCTACTTTATATACATACACACACGATGAAAAAGATTCTGACCATGGTTCTCACGCTGCTGAGCATTCCGGCAATCTCGAATGCGGAAGAAAACATCGAACTCAACATCACGCGCGACTCGAAGACACAGTGGACCCTATCTGTAGCCCTCAACAACGAAACAACATACGGCGGCTTCCAGATGGACTTCGTACTGCCACAGCAATTCTCGGCTGACGCCGGGAGCATACAAAAGGCCACACGCATGAAAAACATCACCACAGAAGCCAACGTCCTTGCAAGCGGCAACCTGAGGATTGTGGGCTACGGGGCCACCAACAAAAAAAACATAACAGGCACCAGCGGAGAGATCTTCTCCGTGAAACTGACCTGTGCCGCCGCCCCCCTCGGCGAGCACAGGATTACAGTCAAGAACATAAGGTTTTCGGACACCTCCACGGAAGTGGTGCTGCCTGGCACCGGGCTCAGCTTCTCCGTGGACGAATGGGCACAATACAACGTCAACTACTGGAACGGGGAAACCCTGTTCTGGACTGTGAGCGTTGATGAGGGAGGCTCCATTCCGGAAGCTGACGTTCCAGATGCGGCAGAAGGTTTCACTTTCTGCGGCTGGAGCGACAGCACCGCCGTGATGCCCGCCCACGACCTTGACATCCATGCCACATGGTGCCGTCAGTCGTTTACCGTGAGCTATACCGTCAACGGCAGTACGGTACACTCGGAGTCCGTGGCCTACGGAGACCCTGTGAAGCTCTTTGACTACACTCCCGATGAAGCCCATGTGTTCATCAAGTGGATTGGCGACAGCTACGAAACCATGCCCGCCCACGACATAAGCTACGAAGCACAGCTTGCCCTTCTGGGCGATGTGGACCTTGACGGACAAATAAACTCCAGCGATGTGGTCAGCATCTACAACTACATCATCAACGGTGAAAGTTCCGGAATCCTTGAAGCGTGCGCCGACATCAACGGAGACGGAACAATAAACAGCGCCGATGTCGCAGCAGAATACAACCTCATGACCTACGGCACGCAACCCGCCAGCAAGGCATACCGCAAAGCTCTGACGGATGCCCTGAAATAAAACAGAAACGGACTATGAAACGCATACAATTTCTCATTTTGCTGGCTTTCACGGCAGTACTGACCACAGAGGCCGGCGTACTGAAATTCAACTCCACCACCGGCTACCGCATTGAGTCGGAGTACTTCTACGGCAGCGGCATCGCCATAGGCGCGAACCACAGCATCAACTCGCCCCTGTGCGTGCAACGCAACGTCAACCTCACAAGCGACAACGACTGCCTGTGGTTCTTCGAATACAAGGGCAACGGCAAATACGCCATACGCAACGGCAGCACGACACAATACATAACCATTGACGACAACTATGAGGACTCGCCGCAGATTCTGCGCTATATCCACCTGTCAAGCTCCATAGAGGGCGAGGCGTCACTCTGGTATATCAAGGCGACGAAATACAACAATACCGACGTGTACTACTTCCAGAGTGCAAGCAAGCCTACT
The DNA here is from genome assembly GCA_963634195.1 of Bacteroides thetaiotaomicron. Classification (GTDB taxonomy): domain Bacteria; phylum Bacteroidota; class Bacteroidia; order Bacteroidales; family Bacteroidaceae; genus UBA6382. The sequence goes on from CAVHBF010000002.1 coordinate 7,402, forward strand.
TTCTTCTTCAACCTGCGCACAAAATCCCGTGCGCTCGGAGCGTTTGAGCTCGGGTCTGACGATATCCCGGAGTACACGAACGAAATTTTCAGACTCTACGACAGCAACGGGAACGCGTATGAGCAGGAAGAATGGGGCGAGGAGCCGGATCCCACGCCTGACCCGACTCCCGACCCCACACCAACGCCGTCCGACAGCACAGACCTTATTCCCTTTGACTGTCCGGTTGTACACGTGTACAGGGCAGACGGAAGGCTCGAGGCATTCCCACAAGACTACATAACCGAACGCAGCATTGACGGCGACTCCGTGAAGATAACCGCAACCAACGGCAAGACCTACTCCTATGCCGCCTACGAGGTGGACTCTGTGTCAATGACCGCCCCGGCGATGCCTCATTTCAACTCCTTCAAGTTCAACAACAAATACAACCATCACATAATCGATGACAGTCAGGGAGTCTTCTACGGCGACAGTCTCATAACCGCCTATGTTGTCGGCATAGGCAAAAACCTGCGTCCCTCGTTCAAACTTGACGACAACATTCAGGCCTGGGTCGGTGACAAGCCGCAGACAAGCAAGAAAAGCAGCCAGCGCTTCGACCGTGACATCCGCTATACCATCGCCCACCGCGGCTACACCATACTGCGGCAACGCCTTGACAGCACGTATGCGATGTGCCCGTACGGAAGCGAGACCACTGTGAGGGTGGACTTCGCCACAGACCATGCGACAGCCACATACAAGGTGCCCACGATAAGAATCAACACGGCCGACGGGGCTATGATAAGTTCAAAAACGACATACGTGGAGGCAACCATAAGCATTGACGGCGGCGGCGTGTTTCCCGACATGGCCGAAACGGACATCCAGATAAAAGGGCGCGGCAACTCCTCGTGGGCAGGAGCCTGGGGCAAAAGCCCGTACCACATAAAATTCACCAGCGGCGTAAAACCGCTGGGACTGACCAAAGGCAAGCACTGGAACCTCATCGCCAATGCGCAGAGATACTCCATGACAACCAACGCCGTTGCCATGAAGATGGCGCAGCTTGTGGAGACGGCAGGCTTCAATCACGAGATTCCCGTGGAGCTGTACATCAACGGAGACTACCGCGGCTCATATAACCTGACCGAGAAAATCGGCTTCGCAAACAACAGCATCGACCTGCCCTCGGAGACCTACGCCACACTGCTGGAGCTTGACAGCTATTATGACGAAGACCAGAAATTCCGCTCCACATACTACGACCTGCCGGTGAACATCAAGGAGCCGGACTTTTCCGAAGGCACGACAGGCCTGACCATAGACCAGGTAAAGGCAAGCTTCAACCGTGTGATTGAGACCCTGTACAACGGCGAGGACTTGTCCTATTTGGTAGACCTTGACTATCTGGCACGTTTTCTCTTCGTTGACGAGTATGTCGCCAATTTCGAGCTGATGCACCCCAAGAGCACCTTCTGCTACAACCCTAATGTGATAAACTCGGACTCCAAGTTCATCTTCGGTCCGGTGTGGGACTTCGACTGGGGCTACGGCTACGTAAGCAACACCAACTATTTCACTGCCCACGCCACTGTGGAATACTGGAACCGCAAACAGGGCAACGGCTACCCGTGGGCGTACCAGCAACGCTACTGCGGCGAAAACTTCAACAAGAAATACTACAA
>CAVHBF010000002.1:9081-27710 GCA_963634195.1 Bacteroides thetaiotaomicron
CGACTACTATGACTTTGCTGCCCTGTCGTTCAGCCATGACAACACGAAATGGAACCACGGAGACGCCACGACCTACGCAACCATCACGGAGAACGCGAAAACATGGCTCCGCACACGGGCGAACTACATACTGGACTACATGACCGACTCGCTCGGCTACGGCAAGAAGGGATATCTCACGTCACACCTTGACCCGATTCCCGGCGATGTGAACGGTGACGGGCGCGTAACAACCGCCGACGTGGTATGCGTGTTCAACAACATTCTCGGACTGCCAAACGAAGAGTTCAATTTCCCGCAAGCCGACATTGACGGGAACAACATCATCACCATTGCCGACCTCATAGGGGTGCGCAGCCTGCTCGGGACATACAAGTCAAAAGGCTTCTACGGACTGCCCGTTGCCGAGGCGACCCTTGGCACAAACCCGCTGACCGTAGGGAAGCAGGGCGTTGAGATTCCCCTGACCGTCAATGTAGACGAGGGGAAATACTGCGCCATGCAGTTTGATCTCAACATACCGTCGGGCATGACAATAGAAGACCTTGACATCTCACAGTCCATGCCGGATTTCGACATCAACATCGCAGCCATTGACGCAGAAGAAGGACAATCAACCAGCATTGACCGCTACCGCGTGTCCGTCTATTCCTCGGCCAAACACCTCATACCGCAAGGGGCTTCCACAATCATTCTGCGGCTTGACTGGGGGACACACGAGGAAAGCACCGAAATGCTCTGTGCCACCATGTCGGACATAATGTTCGTTAACTCGACAGGAGAAGACGAGAGGACAGACTCACGATCGGCCACATTTGTCCACAACCAGCTCACTGGCCTTGACAACGCGGTGGTCACAGTGGCGCAGAACGGGACTTCCGTCACCGTATCGGCAGGACAGGACACCGCCGTTCCGGTATACTGCATAGACGGGCGTATGTTCCGCGTGCTTGAACTGAAAGCGGGATCAAACCGCATCAACCTGCCATCGGGCATCTACATTGTCAACAACAAGAAACTGCTGATACCGTAATGACCGTAACCGAACTGATAAGCCAATCCGGCCGCACGAATTTCTCGTTTGAGGTGCTGCCGCCACTCAAAGGCTCCGGAATAAGGAAGCTTCAGGACGACATACGCAGCCTGCTGGAGTTTGACCCGAAATACATCAACATCACTACCCACCGCAGCGAGGTGGTCATGAAGGATTTGGGCAACGGTCTCATGGAGCGTTCCACCCTGCGGCGCAGACCCGGCTCGGTGGCCGTGGCCGCCGCCCTGCAACAAGAGTTCAACATTCCAATCGTGCCCCATATACTGTGTTCGGGCTTCACGCGCGAAGAGACAGAATACGTGCTCATAGACCTGCAGTATCTGGGCATCTCAAACCTGCTGCTCCTCAGGGGCGACAAGGCCCGCGAAGACTCTTCGTTCCGCCCCACACCAAACGGATATTCCCATACCACCGAACTGCAGGAACAGGTCAACAACTTCAACAAGGGCTTCTTCGTGGACGGGTCGCCCATGAAAAAAGCGGGGCCGTCTTTCAGCTATGGCGTGGCCTGTTATCCGGAAAAGCACGAAGAGGCCCCCAACCTCACTACCGATGCTTCGTGGTTCAAGAAGAAAACGGAACTCGGAGCTGAGTATGGCGTGACACAGATGTTCTTCGACAACAGAAAATATTTTGACTTCGTGAGAAGGATGAGAGCGGATGGCATCAAGGTGCCTATCATTCCCGGCATAAAACCGTTGGCCAAAAAGAGCCAGCTGGCCATACTGCCGCGGCTGTTTCACTGCGACCTGCCCGAGGAACTCACGGAAGAGGCATACAAGTGCAAGGATGATGAACAGATGAAAGCTCTGGGCATAGAATGGTGTACCCACCAATGCCGGGAACTGATGAAAGCCGGTGTCCCAAGCATACACTTCTACATGACAGGCAATGTCGACAGTCTGCGGGAGGTGGCAAAGAAAATATTCTGAACAACGTGCCGGCAGCGAACCGGCGCAATACTGGAGAGATGCAGTTCAAAGACGTCATAGGACAGGAAGAAGTGAAACGAGTACTGAGGCAACAGGCAAACGCGGGACGTTTGCCCCACGCCCTCCTGCTTGCCGGAGAAACAGGCTACGGCACTATGGCACTGGCACTGGCACTGGCGAGTTTCGTGCTGTGTGACAACAGAAGCGAAAGCGACAGCTGCGGCATTTGTCCCAAATGCACCAAAACGAACAAGTTCATACACCCCGACCTGCATTTCTCGTTCCCCGTAATCAAGAAATCCGAGTCCACCACGTCAGACTCCTATCTGAAAGAGTGGCGCGACTTTCTGTCGGACGACAAGTATTTTGACCTGAACGACTGGCTGGCTTTCATGAAAGCAGACAGGAAACAGGCCATCATCCCGGAGGCGGAAAGCCAGAACATCATACAGAAACTCAGCTTGACTCCCTACGAGGGCGGCTGGAAAATAATGATCATATGGCTGCCGGAAAAAATGGGGGGAGCACCGGCCAACACCCTGCTCAAGACACTTGAGGAGCCGTCTGGGAAAACCCTGTTCATTCTTTGCAGCGAGCATCCGGAACAGATGCTGACAACCGTTCTAAGCCGCTCCCAGCGCATTGACGTTCCGCCCGTCAAGACCGAAGATCTGTGCGAGGCCCTGACCACGCGGCGCGGAGTTGACAAGACCGCCGCTGCAGACATTGCGCGGATATCCAAAGGCAACTATCTGACAGCCCTGCGGCACTTGTGTGACGACGATACCCCGCAGGCGATGCTTGACCAATTCGCCGGACTTATGAGAATGGCCTACACACGCAACGTGAAAGGACTTGCGGAATGGAGCGACAGCCTTGCACGACAAAGCAGGGACGAGCAGAAACAGCTGCTCTCGTATATGCAGAACATGATACGCGAGAACTTCATGTACAATTTCGGAAGACCGGAACTCAACTTCATGACACCACAGGAACTTGCCTTCGCCCGAAGATTCGCACCATTCATCAATGAGCGCAACGTAATCAGGTTTGCCGACGAGTTCCAGCGTGCCCAAGACGACATATCCAACAATGTAAATTCCAAGACCGTCCTGTTCAACCTCGCCCTGCAGACCACAATACTCATAAGGAGCAAATAGGGCAACCTTGACAACAAGGGACAGCAACAAGACACACAGACATCAACCAAATATAAAAGACAACGAAATGAACGACAATACAGTATGCTGTGCAGGCCGCGGGCTGAGTGCCAAAGGCTGCAGCCGCACGGACAAGCAACTAAACACATACGACTATCTGGCAGACGTGCCCGGAGCCATAGAGATGACAGACCTCGTGGAAGTGCAATTCAAAAATACACACAAGGACTATTTCCTGAATTCCAACCACATCCCCCTTAACAAAGGAGACATAGTCGCCGTTGAGGCCTCTCCCGGACACGACATAGGAACGGTGAGCCTTACAGGACCGCTCGTTCCGCTGCAGATGTCAAAGCAACGCCTCAAAGCCGATGCCGGAACACGGCGCATATACCGTCTGGCAAAGGAGGTCGACATGGAGAAATTCCATGAGGCCAAAGCCCTTGAACAAAGCACCATGATATGCTCGCGTGCCATTGCCAAGGAACTCGGTCTGGACATGAAGATAGGAGATGTGGAATATCAGGGCGACGGCGGCAAAGCCATTTTCTACTACATTGCAGACCAGCGCGTTGATTTCAGACAACTCATCAAGGTACTGGCGCAGGAGTTCGGCATACGTATTGAGATGAGACAAATCGGCGCACGTCAGGAAGCAGGTCTAATCGGCGGCTTCGGCCCTTGCGGCAGGGAGATGTGCTGCGCCACATGGATGAAGAACTTCAACACCGTGAGCACTGGTGCGGCGCGTTGTCAGGACGTGTCTCTCAACCCGCAGAAACTGGCCGGGCAGTGCGCCAAGCTCAAGTGCTGCCTCAATTACGAAACGGCGGCATACGCAGAAGCTCTCCAGAAACTGCCACAGCGCAATGTCAACCTTGAGACCAAAGACACCACCTACTACTATTTCAAGGCAGACATACTGGCAGGTCTTGTCAGCTACTCCACCGACAAGCACTTTGCCGCCAATGTCGTGACCATCACAAGCCAACGCGCCACTGAAATAATAAGGCTCAACCAGCATGGCGAAAAGCCGGACAGCCTTCTCGACGAAACGACAGCGGCGCAGAAACCGGAAATAGTAGACCTTGCAGAACAGGACAGCCTCACACGTTTCGACAAAAACAAACGAAGGAAGAAGAAGAACAGGCGCACCGACTACAAGGCACAGAATGCCGAGACCGGCTCCGGCAAGAAAGACAGTGCCGGCACGCCTCCACGGACTGCCGACAGCCAGAATCCCACAGAACCACACTCCAACAACCGCAGACGCAATTTCAGGCACAGACGGCCCAACCGCAACGACAATGGCCAGGAGTAAAGCTGCATTTCTCGCCTGTCTCACGCTGCTGTGTGCCTTATGCGGCTGCGACAAAGAACAGACCATAACAGACCAGTTCCTGCCATTGCCATCCTCCGGGTGGGAAGCCCGGAACACCCTCTCCTTTCCCGTTGACAGCGTAGTGTGTTCCGGCGACTACAGGCTTGGAGTACACGTGCGCACCACACGCGACATCCCGTTCCAAAGCATCTCGGTTGTAGTGGAGCAGAGATTTGAAAATCCCCGGTACCTATCGCGTGACACCGTAGAAGTGATGCTTGCAGACAACCGGGGCAACCTTGAGGGACAAGGGCTGTATCTGTACACGACAGGAACAGAAGCACCACACCAGCTGCACCTGCACAAGGGACAGCACGGGGTCATACGCCTCTCGCACATCATGAGACGCAACCTGCTGTCAGGCATCAGAGATGTAGGTATCAGCATTTCCAAATAACAACAATCCGGGGCTTATTTCTCCGTGAAACGACACTTTCCACAATGTATATCGCAGCCATCGACATCGGGTCAAACGCGCTTAGACTGCTAATCAAAAACACAGATTATCCGTGTTTGCTGGACAATATAGACACGCTCCATGAGGACGAGTTCTACCAGAGAGTGCCACTGAAAAGCGGCATAGACACGTTCACATACGGAGCGATACAGCCCAAGACCGCCGCCATGCTCACGTTTGCCATGTGCCATTTTGCCGTCAAGATGGAAGAGTACGGTGTCAGCAAGTACCGTGCCTGCGCCACCTCCGCCTACCGTGACGCAGCCAACTCTTCCGACGTCATCTGTCGGGTGAAGCAGATAAGCGGTCTTACCGTAGACATCATTTCGGGTGAGGAGGAGGCAAGGCTGACACGCCGGAGTTTCCACACCCCGCAGGAACTCAAAGACGATGCTTTCCTTTTTGTTGACGTCGGCGGAGGAAGCACCGAAACAAGCCTGATGAAAAAGGGGAAACCGATGTTCACCAGATCCTTTCAGGTCGGATCCATGCGCTATGTGTGCAACACCCAGTCAAGAGAAGAAGAAGCAGCTCTTGACGAAGCCATGGAAAATGTCCTGCGGGAATACGGTTCCGTCCATTATGTAGGTGTGGGAGGGTGTGTCAAGATGGTAAGGAGCATTCTCAACAGGAGCGACAAGCCGTCTTTCATAAACGTAAGCGACATGAACACGCTATATCACGAACTCCAGCAACTCACACCCAAACAAATATCCAGCAAATATTCCGTTCCGCTTGAGCGAGCAGATATCATCACCCCGGCTTCGTCCATTTTCCTGCGCATTGCCCACATAACAAAGGCCACAGAGATAGCCGTGCCCGACATAGGAGTGCGCAACGGGATAATAGCAGAGTTGTACCACGGACTCCGCAAGTAGCAGAACATATTTCCACCGTCAAATCCGTATGAAACAGCACTGCCGCACATGCGGGCGGGAACGGATGTCATGCCCCCACTATTTCCTCAGGAACTTCCTCCGTTTCAAAACGCTTCATTGACACGGTGCCATCACGGTTCACGACAATAGTCACATAACACTCCTCGTCACTGTGAGGCACGGAAATTTCGGCTTCAAGTTTCACCGCGTCTTTTGTAAACCCACGGCACGAGAGCCTGTTGAATACAGCGCGGGGAGCGATGCCTTGGTCGATGTAATCCAGGAACGAGGCCTTGTTGAACTGTTTGAGCACAAGAGTGTCGCCCGACGAGGTAATGCAAAGGGTTGCCTTGTTGTCGCAGTAGACACGGTTGAAACTTTCGTTGTTGACCGAGGGCTGGCTGAAATCCGGAAGCATCGTTATGCTGACACCAAACTCCCCGTCTTCGGAATCCAACGACACGGGGGTGCGGAAAATGCAGTAACGCCCGTTTTTTTCATATTCGCTGCCATCGCTCAAAGTTTCCCGCTTGTCCTGCACAGGAGCAGAACGGTCTATACCCGGCTTAGAGTCCCTGCAGGCACACAGCCCCGCCACCACGCATAGAAAAACAAATAACCTTTTCATTTTCACTGTCTGCAATTCCTTACAGGTGCAAAGTTATGTCTTTTTACAATAGCAAGCGTATTTAAATCCCTGCAATTTTGGACTTCCGTCAGCCGTGAAAAAGTCTGGAATAATGTTCAACGACCGAAGATCCCAACCGTTCACTGCCCACGGGTCTGACACCGACAGACGGAGCATAGACAGCACGGCTTTTAGGCAGGTTTCCGGACACAAGGCCAAAGCTCCGCGATGAATATTCCACATGCGCCTCATCCCACAGGTCCCGCTCAAGGAAGTGCCGCAGAACCGTAGCACCGCCCTCCACAAGCACCGACTGCACATTGCGGCTGTACAAGCCGTCCAGCAGCTGCCCCAAGAAATCCCCGGACTTGTCTATTCTGAGGAAATCGACATTGGGACTTTCCGCAACGCATGATTTCCTGCGGTAACCCGCAACCAATGTCGGTACTGTCCCGTCGAACAACGACAAGGACTGCGGAAGTCTCCCGTGCGGATCTATCACTACGCGGAGCGGAGACGGTCCGTCTACAAGTCGTGTCGTAAGAGAAGGGTTGTCGTACAAGGCCGTGTTGCATCCCACCAAAATAGCACTGTGCTGCGCCCGTAGGCGGTGTGCCCTCCGCCATGCGGGAAGCGACGAGATCATCAGGCGCCTGCCGCAACCGCCAGCACCGGGCCTGACACCCATCACCCCGTCGGAAGTCTGCGCCCATTTGAGTGTTATATACGGACGCCTGCAAGTATTGTAGACAATAAAACGGCGGTTGAGTTCCTGACATTCCCTGTCAAGGACTCCTATCCGCAAGTCTATGCCGGCATTGCGGATTATCCTTATTCCGCGTCCATGTACTTTGGAGAACGGATCCATACACCCTATGACAACCCTGCGCACTCCCTTTTCAACCACCAGATCGGCACAGGGCGGCGTATGGCCGTAATGTGCGCAAGGTTCCAGACTGACATACAACGTGCTTTCAGAGAGGAAGGACTCGTCTTTGACGGAGCGGAAAGCGTTGACTTCCGCATGAGGTCCGCCGCAACGGACATGATAGCCCTCACCTATTATTCTACCGTTGCAGACGATAACAGCACCTACCATAGGGTTGGGTGCAGCGCCTAATTCTCCGTTCTTGGCCAACTGGAGACAACGGGCCATATAGAATTCATCCGTATTCACCAGTCAAACAAGTCCAGTTGTACAGGAGGCAGAAGATTGAACGTCTTCCTATGATAGGGAGTTATGCCGTATTTCCTGATTGCCTCACGGTGTTCCTTGGTGGGATATCCCTTGTTGCGTCTCCAGCCATAGGAGGGAAATTCCCCGTCTATCATATCCATATAGTCATCGCGATATGTCTTGGCAAGAATGGATGCGGCAGCAATGGAAAGGAACTTGCCGTCACCCTTGACCACCGTCTGCCACGGCACATTGCGATACGGCTTGAACCTGTTGCCGTCGACAATGATTGACTGCGGCTCTGTCTTTAGCTGTCCGAGAGCCCTGTGCATGGCAAGGATAGAGGCATTGAGTATGTTTATCCTGTCTATTTCCTCCGCCGTCACCACCCCTACAGCCCATGTCAGAGCCTCGCGCTCAATCGTTTCGCGCAGTATGTGGCGACGCGCATCCGTCAGCTGTTTGGAATCGTTGATGTCATCATTGCGGTAGTCAGGGGGAAACACCACTGCGGCGGCGTACACACTGCCGGCAAGACAGCCTCTGCCGGCTTCATCGCATCCTGCCTCGATAGCATCAGGCACCAAATAAGGTCTCAACATCTCCTGTCCGCTTTTTTACCGCACATTATCCAATCTGGAAACAAAATGTTGTCCACACAGGCTAAAACATTTTTGCGACACGCCTGATGCCCTCGGCAAGAGCGTCCGCCTCTTCAAAAGTGTTGTAGAACGAAAACGATGCCCGTACCGTGCCCTCTATGCCATAATGCGTCATGACAGGTTGGGCGCAATGGTGTCCCGTGCGCACGGCAATGCCCAACCGGTCAAGCAGCGTGCCCATGTCAAGATGGTGAATGCCACCCACAAGGAAAGACAAGACGGCATCTCTGTCTTCCGCCCGGCCGAATATGCGCAGCCCGTCTATCCGTTCCAGCTTGTCCATGGCATAACGTGTCAACTTGCGCTCATAAGCCTCGATGTTGTCCATCCCTATCTTGTCCACATAGTCAAGAGCAACGGCCAGGGCGTGACAGCCTACATAATTGGGCGTGCCAGCCTCAAATTTGTACGGCAATCCCTCAAAAACCGTCTTTTCGAAACTGACCGAGCTTATCATCTCGCCCCCTCCCTGATAGGGCGGCATGGCATCCAGCCATTTTTCCCTACCGTAGAGTACTCCTATGCCCGTGGGGCCGTATATCTTGTGACCGCTGAACGCCAGAAAATCGCAATCCATATCCTCCACGTCAACTCTCATGTGCGGCACGCTTTGGGCGGCATCAACCAACACTGGAATATTTCTCGCATGGGCAACGGCTATCAGTTCCTTCACGGGATTTACCGTTCCCAACACGTTGCTCACATGTGCCACACACACAAGTCTAGTGCGGTCGCCGAGCAGGTTCTCATAGGCAACCGTGTCAAGCGTACCGTCATCATTGAACGGCAACATGCGCAGCACTGTGCCCTTGCGCTCGCACAGGAGCTGCCAAGGCACGATGTTGGAATGATGCTCCATTTCGGACACGACAATCTCATCGCCCGGACCGAGCAGTTCGCCAAACGAGGAAGCCACAAGGTTTATGGACTCTGTGGTGCCCCTCGTGAATATTATGTTTCCCACGCTGCCGGCGTTGATAAAATCCTTCACCCTCACGCGCGCCAGTTCCATGAGATCAGTGGCCTGCTGCGACAGATAGTGTATACCCCTGTGCACATTGGCGTTGAGGGTGTAGTATTCCGTACGCTCGGCTTCTACCACACAACGCGGCTTTTGCGTGGTAGCCCCGTTGTCCAGATACACCAGCGGACGGTTGTATACTTCTGTCGAAAGAATCGGAAAATCCTCTCTTATTTTCTTCACGTCAATCATGGCTGTCCTCTCCTATTATCTCTTTGAACACAACGAGCAGTCGCCGCACGCCCCGTCCCTGTGGCGGAAACGCTCCTCGACCATACGGGACAAGCGGTTGCGCAAGGCTTCAAAACCAATGCGGTCAATGACCTCCACGGCAAACGCCTGCTGCAGCAGCCGGCGGCCTTCGGCAAGATCTATGCCCCGTTGCGCCATATAGAACAATGCGGCCTCGCTGAGTTGCCCTACGGTGGAACCGTGGTTACACTTCACGTCGTCAGCATATATTTCAAGCATGGGCTGAGTATAGACATGAGCCTTGGGCGACACACACAGGTTGGCGTTTGTCTCTTGCGAGTCTGATTTTTGCGCACCCTTTGCGACATAGACCTTTCCGGCGAAAGCACCCCTTGACTCGCCGTCAAGCACATACTTATACAGAATGTCGCTCCTGCAACGGCAGGCTTCATGTGACACAAGCAGGTTGTTGTCAATATGCTGGGTTCCGTCGCCTATCACGAGTCCGGAAATCCGTGCAGCAGCCCCCTCCCCCACAAGACGGGTAACAAAGGAATGTCGGGTCACGCCGTTGTGCAGTGTCATGTCCGCATAAGACAGGACACTCCGCTTTTCCTGCACGACACTGGTAGTGCGGAACAGGCTGTTGGCTTCATTTGTTTCCTCTATGGCACACAGATGCAATTCGCTGTCTGCGCCAAGATACACTTCCGCGACCTCCGTAGTGAGATGCCGGTTTCCGGCAAGGGAGTGATCGCACAGCAGCACGGAAACTTCCGCACCCTCTCCCGTTATTATCATCATTCGCCGATTGGTCATGACCGGAGAGTCGCCGACAGTGAGGTTCACAATCTGTATATTCCGCCTTATCTTATGACCGTCTGCCACATATATGACGACACCGTCTTGCGCCAAAAGGGTGTTCAGCGACACTATGCCATCGGGAGCGAGGCGGTTGTAGTGTGCTTTGAATATCTCCGGACATTTCTCCGCGAAGCCAACAAGCGAACCGACAAAAAGCCCCTCAATACCGCACGTGTCGCAGGCCTCTATGCGGTCATTGAACACATAAAAGAGTGCGCTGTCAAGACCGGGCACGCTGCAGCGGTATGCCGTGCGCGGGTCAGACACCATCTTCCTGCGCTTTATGTTGAGACCGTAATCATGCCCGAACACTTCCTGCACATCGGTATATCTGAAACGTTCGTCCTTCAGCGACGGCAAACCGCTCTTCCGCAGGGCGGCCAACGCTTCCGCACGGTGTTCGTTTACCAGAGCATGGCTTCCACGGTTGACGGTGTCCTCGTGTTGCAAATACAGGTCAATATATTGTCTTTCGCTATTCACGGCAAACGGTTTTCTGTCCAATTTTCAGGCAACAGGCTGTCATCCATCTCCTATTCCCCGCCCAATTCTTCTTTTATCCAATCAAAGCCTTGTTCCTCAATTTTGTATGCCAGTTCCGGACCGGCTGTCTTGACAATGCGTCCGTTTATCATCACATGAACGATGTCAGGTTTGAGATAGTCCAGCATCCTCTGGTAGTGGGTTATGCAAATGGCACTGGTCTGCGGCGAGCGCAGCCTGTTGAACCCGTCTGCCACGATTCTCAGGGCATCCACGTCCAGTCCCGAATCAGTTTCGTCAAGAATCGTCAGCTTAGGCTCAAGCATCGCCATCTGGAAAATTTCATTGCGCTTCTTTTCACCGCCGCTGAACCCCTCGTTGACACTGCGGCGCGTAAGGCTGGCGTCAAGCCCCACCAAGGCGCGCTTTTCCTTCACCATTTTCAGGAACTCTGCACCGGAAACTGGCGGCAGACCCTGATATTTGCGCTTGGCATTGATTGCGGCACGCATAAAATTGTTCATGCTGACTCCGGGAATCTCTACCGGTGTCTGGAAAGACATGAACAATCCCTCATGGCTTCGGGTCTCCGCCGGCATGGCCAGCAAGTCCTTGCCATTGAAAATGATGTCACCGCCGGTCACCGTATACAGAGGATTCCCCACCAGCACATTGCTCAACGTGCTCTTGCCCGAGCCGTTGGGTCCCATCAGGGCATGAACCTCACCGGCACTTACCGTGAGACTGACTCCTTTCAGTATTTCCTTCCCCTCCACGGAGGCGTGTAAGTCCTTTACTTCAAGCATTGTCTTCATATTGTCTTGTTGTCATCCGACAGAGCCTTCAAGCGATACCGACAGGAGTTTCTGTGCCTCCACGGCGAACTCCATCGGCAACTTGCTCAGAACCTCCTTGGCATAGCCGTTGACAATCAGCCCCACCGCCTCTTCCATAGGGATTCCCCGCTGGTTGCAATAGAACAGCTGTTCCTCTGAAATCTTTGAGGTGGTAGCCTCGTGCTCGACTATGCTTGTGTCGTTGTTGACGTCTATATATGGAAAAGTGTGGGCGCCACACGTGTCGCTGAGCAGCAGCGAATCACAACTTGAATAGTTGCGTGCCCCATGCGCCCGGGTGCCGGTCTTCACCAACCCGCGGTAAGAATTCTGGCTGTGGCCAGCAGAAATGCCTTTGCTTACGATAGTGCTTTTCGTGTTCCTGCCCACATGGATCATCTTTGTACCTGTGTCGGCCTCCTGGTAATTGTTGGTCACGGCCACTGAATAGAACTCGGCAACCGAGTTGTCGCCCTGCAGCACGCAGCTGGGATATTTCCAGGTAATGGCAGAACCCGTCTCCACCTGTGTCCATGAAAGCTTGCTGTTCTCCCCCCTGAGCTGCCCGCGTTTTGTGACAAGGTTGTACACTCCGCCATTTCCGTTCTTGTCGCCGGGATACCAGTTCTGCACTGTGGAATATTTCACCTCCGCATCCTTGTTGACCACAATCTCCACAATTGCAGCATGGAGTTGGTTTTCATCACGCATCGGCGCAGTGCATCCCTCAAGGTAAGACACATAGCCGCCGTCGTCACAAACTATGAGCGTACGCTCGAACTGTCCGGTGTTGACGGCATTTATCCTGAAATATGTAGACAGTTCCATCGGGCATCTCACGCCCTTTGGGATATACACGAAAGAACCGTCACTGAACACGGCACTGTTGAGAGCGGCAAAAAAGTTGTCACGATATGGCACGACACTGCCAAGATACTGTTTCACCAGATCAGGATGGGACATTACCGCCTCTGACATTGAACAGAACACAATGCCCTTTTCCGCAAGCTGTTCCTTGAAAGTGGTTTTCACCGACACAGAGTCCATAACCGCGTCAACGGCCACGCCGCCGAGAGCAAGGCGTTCGTGAAGCGGTATGCCCAGTTTGTCGAATGTCTTCTCCAGTTCGGGGTCTATCGCCGAAGATTTCTTCCCTGCCGAATTGCCGCGGGGGTCTGCATAGTAGGATATCGCCTGATAGTCAATCCGCGGGAGGCTCACATGGCCCCACGACGGTTGCTCCAGCGTAAGCCAGTGCCTGAAAGCCTTGAGTCTGAAATCAAGCAGCCACTGCGGTTCGCCTTTCTTTTCCGAAATAAGGCGAACCACACCCTCGTCAAGACCTTTCTCTATTATTTCGGTCTTGACATCGGTGGTAAAACCGTATTCATAATCCTTGCCCGCAATTTTCTTTATGAAGCTATTTTCCCCGTTCTGCCCCATCTTTTCCCTCCTTGTGACTTCTGTCAAACCTGATAACCACAGTTTTGTCTTTTGTCTTTCCGCTTTCCTCCGCAATGGTGCTTCCGCCCAATGCCAAGTCACCCAATGCCGTGACGTAGGGATACAGTCTGGAGGCGTTTTTCTTCCGCTCGGACACAATGCCCACATACGACATCGCACTGAACACGAAACTGATCAGTATCAGGAATTTCACCGTCCCGAGCAACATTCCGAGCAAAGAGTTGAGCGGTCCGAGGAAAACACTCTTCACTGCCTTGGTCATGACATTGGCGGCCATGCCGGCCAACACGGGCACCAGCACCCATATCAGCACAAACGCCAGTACACAGCCTACATACGAGGCAAGGCTGCCAGACCCCAGGACAGGAGTGAAATGCTCGCCAAGCGTCTTGTAGAACAGCACGGCAGCAAGCAGACCCACAATGAGACCGCAAGTGGAGAACACTTCCTTTATGAAGCCGGACTTCCATCCCCTCCATGCTCCCCACAACAAAATCAGCACTATTACCGCGTCTACCGACAGCATGGGCTACCCGTTACAGTTTCTGTTTTATTTCTATCTCCTGATATGTCTCTATCACATCTCCCTCGCGCAAGTCATTGCAGTTGGTCAGCGAGATTCCGCACTCGAAGTTGGTGCTGACCTCTTTCACGTCATCCTTGAAACGCTTCAGCGCATTGATCTCGCCGGTGAAAACCACAATGCCGTCACGTATCACGCGAGCCTTGTCGGTTCGCGACACCTTGCCGTCCACGACGTAGGCTCCGGCCACAAGGCCGACCTTGCTGATGCGGTATATCTGGCGCACTTCGACTTGTGCGGTCTGCTCTTCCTTGACAATGGGTTTGAGCAAGCCCTCCATTGCTTCCTTGACTTCCTCTATGGCGTCATAGATTACCGAATACAGGCGGATGTCCACGCCCTGCTTGTCGGCTTCGGCACGTGCGCCCTTGCTCGGCCTGACCTGAAATCCGATGATTATGGCCTTGGAGGCGGCCGCCAGCACTATGTCGTTCTCTGAAATCTGCCCGACAGCCTTGTGTATGACATTGACCTTTATCTTTTCGGTAGACAGTTTGATGAGCGAGTCCGAGAGAGCCTCTACCGAACCGTCCACATCGCCCTTGACAATGATGTTGAGTTCCTCCACTCCGCCCATGGCGATACGGGCGCCGATTTCCTCCAGACCGATGCGGTGCTGTGTGCGGATGCCCTGCTCGCGCTGCAGTTGCAGACGTTTGTTGGCTATCTCGCGGGCTTCAGGCTCTGAGTCCATCACGTGGAAAGTGTCGCCGGCCTGAGGCGCGCCGTTAAGGCCGAGCAAAGTCGCCGCACGTGCGGGTCCCACACTCTTTATCTTGCGACCGCGCTCATCGGTGAGGTCTTTCACGCGCCCGTAGCAAGTACCGGCAATGACATTGTCGCCAATGTTCAAAGTTCCGTTGCTGACCAGTATTGTCGCCACATAGCCGCGGCCCTTGTCAAGCGACGATTCTATGATGGTGCCCGTGGCCCTGCGGTTGGGATTGGCCTTGAGTTCAAGCATGTCAGCCTCGAGCAGCACTTTCTCAAGCAGCTCACTGACACCTATACCCTTCTTGGCGGATATCTCCTGACACTGGTATTTGCCTCCCCAGTCCTCCACAAGGAGATTCATGTTGGCCAGCGACTCCTTCACCTTGTCAGGATTAGCGCCGGGCTTGTCTATCTTGTTGATGGCAAACACCATAGGCACACCGGCTGCCTGTGAATGGGCTATAGCCTCCTTGGTCTGAGGCATCACGTCGTCGTCGGCGGCAATGATGATGATGGCAATGTCGGTCACCTGTGCGCCACGGGCACGCATGGCAGTAAACGCCTCATGGCCGGGAGTGTCAAGGAATGTTATCCTACGACCGTTCTCCAACTCCACGTTGTAGGCTCCGATATGCTGCGTTATGCCGCCCGCTTCGCCAGCGATGACGTTGCTCTTGCGCACCCAGTCAAGCAGTGATGTCTTGCCGTGGTCCACATGGCCCATAACGGTCACTATCGGGTCGCGCGGCTCCAGATCTTCTATCTGATCCTCCTCTTCCTGTACGGCCTCCGACACAGATGCACTGACATATTCCGTCTTGAAGCCGAATTCCTCGGCAACCATGTTGATGGTTTCGGCATCCATGCGCTGATTGATACTAATCATCATGCCGATGCTCATGCAAGTACCGATAACCTTGGTCACCGGCACTCCCATCATGCTCGCAAGCTCATTGGCGGTAACAAATTCCGTGAGTTTAAGCGTCTTGCCCTCCAATGCCTCTTCGCTGAGTTGCTGCTCCATCCTGTCGCGTATCTGGTCGCGCTTCTCCTTGCGGTATTTCACACCACTGGCAAAAGCCTTTTTGTTCTGCAGGCGCGCCAGAGTCTTCTTCACCTCCTTTGCGACATCCTCGTCAGACACAGACGGCTTGACGGATGCATGCGCTGCACCGTTTCCGGCGAATTTCTGGTTCTTGTTCCTCTGCTTCTGGCTTTTGCCGTTGCTGCCATAAGTGCTCGGATGAGTCTGCTGGCTGTTGGAAATAGCATTGGCCTCAGTATTGATGTCAACCTTATTGGGCTGTATGCGGTTGCGTTTTTTCTTGCTCGATGACGGCACTGCGAATTGCTGGCGGATTTTCTCGTCGCGTTCCTTCTTGCGTTCCTCCTTGCTCTTCTTCTTCGGGCGTGTCGTTTCGTTGATTGACGACAGGTCTATCGTGCCGAGGACCTTGGGACCCTCCAGAGTCTGCGACTTGCCGGGTCTGAAAACTTCGCCTGATTCGCCGGACACGGCTTCTTCCCCAGCCGGCTGCGCTGGAGTTTCCGCAGGGGCGGCAGTTGCCGCGGTTTTTTGCTCGTGAAGCGGTTCTTGCGACGGAGCGGGACTGGCGGCGGAGACCGTTGCTACGGTTTCTTCTTTCTTGGCGGCTGCCGCATCGACAACGGCGGTTTCCTGCGGTTCAGGCGTAACCACGACCGGCTTCGGTGTCAGGTTGTCAAGGTCAACCTTGCCCACGGTTTTGAATTGCGGTTGTTTGGGCAGCTCTGTCTTGATTTCCTTTGCGGCAGCTCTGGCCTGGACTTTTTTCTCGAAAGCCCTTTTGGTACTGATATCCTCCGCCTCCTTTTTCTGGGTTTTGTCGCTTCCGAACTCCTTTTTCACAATGTCGTACTGGTCTTCCGTGATTTTTGCGTTCAGGTCAGCCTCTACTTTGAACCCCTTTTTCTCCAGCAAATCCACAACGGTTTGCAGTCCGATATTGAATTCCTTTAAAACTTTATTTAATCTCACACTCATCAATTGCTATATAAAATGAATTATGTATGGTATTGTATAACCCCCGGGGAGACAGGTCCGGCACTTTGCCGACCGTTGCCGCTATTCCTGTTCAAACTCCTCTTTGAGCACCTTGACCACGTCATCCACGGTGTCAAGTTCCAGATCTGCCTGATCCGCCACTTCCTCGCGCGATGCCGCCAGTATCTGGCGTGCCGTCTGGTAGCCGGCTGATTTGAGGGAGTCTACAATCCACGAGTCAATCTCGTCCTTGAATTCATCAAGATAAATGTCGTCAATCTGAGGCTCGTCTTCAGCGGATTCCCTGAACACGTCTATGGTATATCCCGTTATCATGCTGGCCAGTTTGATGTTAAGACCGTTTCTGCCTATGGCCAGCGATACCTCTTTGGGCTTGAGATAGACCTGTGCGGTCTTGTTCTCCTCGTCAAGCACGATGCTTGACACTGTTGCCGGGCTGAGGGCACGCTGCATGAAGAGACTGGCATTGGAGGTGTAGTTGAGCACATCCAGATTCTCGTTGTGGAGCTCGCGCACTATGCCGTGTATCCTGCGGCCCTTCACGCCCACGCAGGCTCCCACCGGATCGATTCGGTCGTCATAGCTCTCAACGGCAATTTTGGCACGCTCGCCGGGAATGCGCGCGACTTTCTTGACGGTGATGAGACCGTCGTTGATTTCCGGCACTTCCGCCTCGAGCAGCCTCTGCAGGAACTCCGGTGCCGTGCGGCTGATGAAAATCTTGGGGTTGTTGTTGGCGTTCTCCACACGGTCCACCACGGCTCTGACTATGTCACCCTTGTGGAAGAAGTCACCCGGTATCTGCTGGTTCTTTGGCAGGAGCAGTTCGTTGCCCTCATCGTCAATGAGAAGCATCTCGTTTTTCCATATCTGGTAGACCTCGGCACTGACCACCTCGCCCACGCGGTCCTTGTACTTGTTGTAGAGGGCATCATGTTCCAGCTCGAGTATTTTCCCCGCCAAGGTCTGCCGCAGGTTGAGTATGGCCCTGCGCCCGAACTTGGCAAAGTCAATGCGCTCGCCGACATCTTCGCCTATCTCATAGTCATCCGCTATCTTGCGCGCTTCGCTGAGCGAAATCTCGCGGTTGGTGTCCGTAACCTCACCGTCAGCCACCACCACACGGTTGCGGTATATCTCGCAGTCGCCCTTTGCCGGGTTCACGATGACATCGTAATTGTCGTCCGAACCGAACATCTTGGCTATCACGCCGCGGAAGCTCTCTTCCAGCACGCTCACCATGGTGGCGGCGTCAATGCTTTTGGTTTCCTTAAACTCTGCGAAAGTGTCTATAAGACTCACTGTGTCTGTGTTTTTCTTTGCCATTGTATCGTATGTGTTTTTCTTTTTTCCTGTTGCCAAGGGAAGACCGTCCGCACCCGGCACCGGAAATTCGGTGCGGCCGCCCCGCCTAAAATTTTATGACAGCCCTGGTTTCCCTTATGTCCGCAAACGTCAGCGGAGTGTCCACATCGACCATCTTGGGCCGCTTGGCGCCGTCCGGCTTGACCTTTGTCCTGACCGAAACCACGATGCCGCTGTCGTCCACCGATTTCAGGATACCCTTCAGCTTCCGTCCGTCAACCAGCACCGTCTCGACCTCCGTGCCGACATTGTTGTCGTACTGCTGGCGCACCTTGAAAGGCTGGCCTATGCCCGCACTGCCCACTTCCAGCTCGTAGTCCTCAACATCCCTGTCAAGGTTTGCCTCGATAAACTTGCTGAGTTCCACACAGTCGTCAATCCAGACTCCCTCCTTGTGGTCTATCTCCACCACGATGCGGTCATCGTCCGAAACGGTCAAATCGGCAAGAAAATAATCCTTGCCGTCCAGCCATTGGTTTACAAGGTGTCTAACCTTTTCCTTCTCTATCATTCTTCTGTCGCTAAAATCAAGTCCAACCCGACAGCGTTTGCGGGGCTCTCCGTTCCGGCGGGTTTCTCTTATAACCGAAAGTGAGAAGTCCAACCCTGTGGACCTCTCACTCACCCAGTGTACGGCAAAATTACTACAATATTTTTTCTCTGCCCAACAAAAGACGTTTTTTTTGGTGCAGCAGCCGCAAAACATGCCGAAACGCCCGCAGGCCGGACGAAAC
>CAVHBF010000002.1:27720-30473 GCA_963634195.1 Bacteroides thetaiotaomicron
GGAAAGACAAGTCTTGAAATGCCCGCTTTTTCTTGTCCGTTTCGTTTTTTTTTGCGAACATTGCACTTGCAAACAACCAAACCTTTTCCACACATGAACAGACTGCTGCCGTTATTTGCGGCTTTGTGCCTGTCCGCCATTGCGGCCACGGCACAGACGACCAAGACAAAGATAAAGTCCATCGACATAACCGTTGAAACACCCGTTGCGGGCATGACGCAGCAGGAGGGCGAGAAAATCAAGCTCCTGTCGGTCAAGACTGACTACGGTGACCTCGTGGAAATGGGACTCGTCACTGTCGCCGATGTGATGTGGCAGGGCGAGTTTGACCGCACCGACGAGGAATATCCCAAGTTCAAGCCCGGCTACACCTACGACTGCACGCTGTCGCTGGTGCTGGATACCGGGGGGAAGTACATCTTCAACCATGTGGTGCGCAAAGACGGCTACATTGTCAACAACGACCTGCTCAAGAGCTCCGTCAACGGCAAGCAGTCGCTCACCATGATGGGCGCGCCCTATTTCCCTCACGTGAAGTTCTACTGCACCATACCCGGCGAAAAGAGTCAGGAATACCTTGAGGAAAGCCACAAGTTATTCGGGGAAGAACGCCAGTCATACCGCTATTCTCCCAAAGCCATCACCACGGCTCAGGCCGATGCGGACTGGGTGGGCAAGAACGAAATGGACGTGCTTGCGCTGAACAGCGGGAACAAGCCGAAAAACGGATTCCGCAGCATCGATGTGAAAGCGGATTTTCTGCCCGGACAGAAACAAGTGTTCTTGACAAAGATGATAATTGACGTGACCGACGGGGACTGTCGCTCCGATGAAGGCACAAGCGAGCTGGCCTCCCTGCTGTCTCTCCCCAACCTCCGGGAGGTGTGGCTAAGTGACAAGGTAGACGCTTTGGCGTTTGTCAAGGCTCTCAACACCAACATGAAAAGCCCTCTGTTTCCTCTCGCCCGCGAATACCGGTCCCGCTCTACAGGTTTCTATACTGCCAGAGCCACTCTCTGCATACCCGAAAACCAGATTGCCCAAGTCAGGGAACTGCTGCGGAAAGACCCTACGCAACCCGTATACACCGTAAGGACTTACACCGGCGATGTCTACTCGGCCCAGAAGGCCGGACTCGGGGCGACGCACGACTGGTGCACCAATCATACATTCTCTGTCATCATAGACTCCGCTGACCGCATAATGCGTCACGGCACCTGCCAGAAAGGTAAACGGTGGTACTATTCATGTGCCATTTGCGGAAAGTGCGAGCGCAATCCGAACCACACGGCTTTTTCGCGCGACCCCAATGAAAGGGAGCCGGCAGCCTTCGGGCATGACTATGGCCTTGACCTCGCCACCGACAAAGCTTACCTCGGTGTCAATGCCGTGGGCTACCACGTCTACAGCAAGAGCTGCATCTGGTGCCGCCAACCGAAAAGTTACCACGACAGCCACATCACCCGGGGCGAATGGAAAGAGTCGGGGACAGAAGCGTCCTACGAGGAGTTCAGCAAGAGAATGACGGAGTCCAACAAGCTCCTCGTCGCCCAGTCGCTCATGGAGTCCACACCTCCCCCACAGGGATTCTTCCTGCCGCTGAGAACAACGGCGAAGACCTCCACGTCTGAGATGCAGAGCGATGCCAACCAGGCTCTCAACGACAACCTCGCCGACACCACACTGCTGGGTAGCGACTACACACTGCCTGTTACCCGCGAGCAACTCAGTTCCATCGCCGTGCGCCTGGCAGAGAACCTCACGGGCAAGAGCATAGGGAAAAACGACATGAAAGGATTTGCGGAAATAAGCGGAGCTGTCGGCACGCCCACGCGCCAGGAACTTGCCGCAGTCATCTACCGTACCCTGCGCTATGTGGAGCAGAACTCAAACTACACCTATACCGACTATACATCCCGCCTGAGCAGCTACTCCGACAGCGGAGAGATACAGGAGTGGGCGACCGAGCCCATGGCGTTCATGGAAGCTCTGGGACTTCTTGACCCGGTGGAGCCCGGCAGACTCGCCCCCAACCAGCCGGGCACAATAGAACTGGCGTTGTCGTTGGCGGAACGAAGCACCCTCGCGCACCGCATAGGTTGGTATCAGGCGGTAAACTTTGAAAACCAGGGCTACTTTCTTGGGGTGGGACGATCCAATTCCAACTACACCAACTCCCCATCAAGCCTTGCCTGTAGCGACCGGGTGTGGATCACACGTCCCGAATTGGGTTCTACGGGCAGGCTTCCGACCGTGGAACCATACAGCGGACAGAGCCTCTTCCTGACTGAGAGATGGTTCAACCCCGTTAGATGGAGGGGCGGCAAGGTGAGTCCGCGGAGCGGCAGTCAGGCTGCCGCGGAAGACGTCTCCTCTGCGGGCGCCTCGATGCAGAAAGCGCAGAAAGCCGCCGACACCGTTGACAAAGTGAAAAAAGGTGGCAAAGCCATCAAGAACTTCCAGAAAATCAAGAAAGGTCTGGGCGGGCTGATGAAAATCCTGTAGGTTCTATAATCCGCAACCTCACCGTGTCCCGTCACGAGATCACGCCCGTACTGGCACCGGCAAGGTTGGGAAACCTGTCACGCAACGGTCTTGCCTTGTTTTAACCCAAACCGGTCATTAGAAAAGTTTACTTCCTTTTTTCTAACGACCGGTTTGGGCTAAAGACGGGCTTTTATTTCCGATTGACAGAATTTCTCTTTGATTTCTCCTGCATACTCATGCCGGGCATACTCAAGACAGCTTACAGG
>CAVHBF010000002.1:30483-49559 GCA_963634195.1 Bacteroides thetaiotaomicron
CCGCTTTTCCTGCGCAGACCCCACAAATGCGAATAGGCTACTCCTTGATTTTGCGTCCCAATTCTTTTTGGGCATCAATAAAATTTCGGAACATCTGTTCTTTCGTGACGAGTCCCTCTTCAATCCATTGTTTTATTCCACGATTTGTCTCTTCAAGTTGGCGGACTATTTCTTTTCTATAAGCCAAATCAATACCGTTTTTCTTAAAAAGCCCCTCGTCTGCAATCAAGACTATCTTGCAATCTTGCATTGCAGTAACTTTCGGATTGAAAATGAATCCTATCAGCTTCTTGTCTTCCCGCAGCAACTTCGTTATGGAAACACAGTCTGACTCAATCACTTTTGCCAAAGATGGGGTCTGAGATGTGTGCAGCCATTACAGCACAAAAGGCACATAGAAAAAGTGAAAATTGCTTTCTTCATAATCATGTCTTTTAAATTTTATTGTTCGTATAAAGGTGAACCGTTTGTATTTTCAGTATGTGTTACGAGAGCGAGCAAAAATCAGGCTTCCTTTTTTCGTCAATATTTTTATGGTCTTTTGCATAAGCACGTTCTATGGTCATTTGATTATGTCCCCATACAGGAACAGCTGTTTCCCTTCGGAAACCATGAAAGGCATTTCCTCCTGCCCGGCAGTTGTATCGCAAAGCCAATACAGTTTGCCGGATGGTACGTCACGGAATTCCACATATTCATATTTGGCTGTGGCTTTACCGCAGATTTTCCAACGGTTGTCCCAATACAGCAGTAAATAACAATGACCCGGGGTTATGGTGTTGTTCGCATGCATGGGCATGAGGTTGCCTACGTTGCATTCGGCAATCTTCAGCATATGTTCTCTCAAGCGTGTCGCTCTGTCTGTAAACTCACGGTCTGTCACGGCATAAACCGGCAAGGGATTAAAAAAGCCTTATACTGTATATACGGTGCAACGACCGTTTTCTGACAAGCAGAAGCGGCTTTTTTGTTGTTGGCAACAAAAAAGCCGCTGCATCGGTCTTGTTCCGCCGGAATACGGCAGAGAGACCGACATTAACAAGCTCAAGCCGGGACTCCGGTTGTCACGGCTTTTTGCAGCAGCAACCGGGCTTTAGTTGCCTGAAGAAGTCGTTGCCCTTGTCGTCAACGAGGATGAAAGCGGGGAAATTCTCCACCTCAATCTTCCATATGGCCTCCATGCCAAGTTCGGGATATTCCACACATTCTATGGACTTGATGTTGTTTTGTGCGAGTATGGCGGCAGACCCCCCGATAGAGCCGAGGTAGAAGCCGCCGTGGGCTTTGCAGGCGTTGGTGACTTCAACGGAGCGGTTGCCCTTGGCCAGCATGATCAGACTGCCCCCACGGGACTGGAACTCATCGACGTATGGGTCCATACGCCCCGCCGTAGTGGGACCCATAGAGCCGCAGGCCATGCCCGCAGGTGTCTTGGCGGGACCCGCATAATAGATGGGGTGGTTCTTGAGATATTCGGGCATCTCCTCGCCGGCGTCAAGGCGCGCCTTGATCTTGGCATGGGCGATATCGCGCCCCACGATGATGGTGCCGTTGAGCGAGAGGCGCGTGCCTATGGGATACTTGCTCAGAATTCTGCACACGTCGCGCATGGGCTGGTTGAGGTTGACCCTGACGGCATCACCCTCACCCGCATTGCGGAGCTCCGCCGGGATGAGTTCATAGGGCTTGTCGTCCATCTTCTCAATCCAGATTCCGTCCTTGTTTATCTTGCACTTTATGTTGCGGTCGGCGGAACAGCTGACCCCAAGTCCTATCGGGCAGGATGCCCCGTGGCGCGGCAGACGGACAACCCTGACATCGTGGGCCATGTATTTGCCCCCGAACTGTGCGCCGAGACCTATGTTCCATGCCTCGTGCAGGAGTTTCTCCTCAAGCTCCGTGTCGCGGAAAGCGCGCCCCGTGCTGTCGCCGGAGGTCGGCAGCGAGTCGTAGTAGTGGGTTGACGCCAGCTTTACGGTAAGGAGATTCTTCTCGGCACTGGTGCCGCCGATGACTATCGCTATGTGGTAAGGCGGGCACGCCGCAGTACCCAGACTCTTCATCTTCTCCACCAGAAACGGGACCAGAGTGCCGGGGTTCTGTATGCGCGCCTTGGTTTCCTGATAAAGATATGTCTTGTTGGCCGAGCCGCCGCCCTTGGTGACGCACAGAAACCTGTACTCCATGCCCTCAGTGGCCTCAATGTCTATCTGGGCCGGGAGGTTGCAGCGGGTGTTCACCTCGTTGTACATGTCAAGGGGCGCGTTCTGCGAATAGCGGAGGTTTTCCTCGGTATAGGTTTTGTAGACTCCCCTCGACAGGGCTTCCTCGTCACAGAAACCCGTCCACACCTGCTGTCCCTTCTCGCCGTGCACGATGGCCGTGCCGGTGTCCTGGCACAGGGGAAGACTGCCCTTGGCCGCCACCTCGGCGTTGCGAAGGAAAGTCAGTGCCACATACTTGTCGTTGTCGGAAGCCTCGGGGTCGGAGAGAATCTTGGCCACCTGCTCGTTGTGGCTGCGGCGCAGCATGAAACTGACATCGCGGAAAGCGGCGTTCGCCATTTTCGTCAAGCCCTCGGCCTCTACTTTCAGTATGGGGTGTCCCTCAAACTCGCCCACCGAAACATGGTCTTTGGTGAGAAGATAGTACTCTGTGGTGTCGGGACCCAGCTGAAACATGGGAGCATAGTGAAATTCGGGTGTTGTTGCCATTGTGTTTTCCTTTTGTTTTTAGTATTGCAAAATTACACTTTTATCTCCAAACGCCGTGTGTTCAGCAATCTTTTATTACCTTTGTAAAAATTTTACAGACTGCCGGAACTGCCGCCCACGACAACTCCTGCCGGAATCCGTGCATACGCAAGGTGAAACGTAACGGCGGCACTCTGGAACTCTTCATGGGCGACCAGCCCTCACGCACAAGGTGAACATCATGGACAGCATCATCAGAAACATAGTTTTCGATCTGGGCGGAGTGCTCATGGATTTTGACTTCAGGGGAGCGGACGAAAAATTCCGGCAGCTGGGGCTGCCCGTTTCCATGCCTGACTCGGTCAACTCACAGTACTGCCACAACGCCGACGGGCAGAACAATACGGACAGGATTGTCAACTCCTACATCAACGGGTTCATAAGCGAGGAACAGTTTGCCGCAATACTGCTGCCGCACTGCAGGCCGGGGGTCACTCCCAAGGACATAGTCGACACGCTCTACTCGCTTGACGGCGAGTTTCCGCATCCGCGCGCCAATGCCCTTGCGGCTCTGCGTGCGAAGTACAAGGTGTTGCTGCTCAGCAACATCAACAGCCATATGTGGCAGCGCACCCTTGATATGCTGCACCGGCAGGGACGCACCCCCGAGGACTTGTTCGACAATGTGTTCCTGAGTTTCAGGATGCGCGCGGCAAAGCCTTCGCCCGACATCTATCTCCGCATGATTTCGGAAACAGGCATAAAACCGCAGGAAACGGTATACTTCGACGACCTTGCCGAGAATGTCGCGGCAGGTGCCGCCACAGGACTTCGCGCTCATCTCGTGGAGTCCAACAGACTGGAGGACTGCCCTGCCTATACCGCCCTG
The DNA here is from genome assembly GCA_963634195.1 of Bacteroides thetaiotaomicron. GTDB lineage: Bacteria > Bacteroidota > Bacteroidia > Bacteroidales > Bacteroidaceae > UBA6382. The sequence goes on from CAVHBF010000002.1 coordinate 34,066, forward strand.
TTGGATACAGTTTGAACCGGAACACATGAGAACCGCCATTGTCTGCCTACTCCTTTCGCTCGCCGCCGCCACAAGGGCGGGCGTTGACTTCGACTCCTGTTTCGACGGGCGCACGCTGCGTCTGGACTACGTCTTCGCCGGAGACTCGGCAAACCAGCGCATTTTCCTTGACCGGTGCTGCAGCACAGATGTCTGGGCAGGGCGGCGCGTGAACCTCGACAAGACTGCCCTCAAAGGCACTGCCGACATCACTCTGCGCTCACCCGACACCAAAAAGGTCATCTACCGCCAGTCGTTCTCCTCACATTTTCAGGAATGGGCGGGCACAAGGCAGGCCACCGTCACACAGCGTGCCTTTGACCACGTCGTACTGGTTCCCATGCCGCGCAACCCCGTGGAGGTGGAGGTCAGGCTCTACGACTTCCGGCAGAATCCCGTCGCCTCACTGCTGCACCGGGTGGACCCGGGCGACATGCTCATCCGCGACCTGTCAACCGGCACGCACCTGCCGCCGTCTGTGAGCATCATGGAGTCGGGCGACTGCAGGGAGTGTATTGACATTGCCATTCTGGCGGAGGGCTACACGGAAAACGAACTGTATAAATTCTATGACGACGCAAGGAAATTTGCCGACAGCCTCTTCTGCTACGAGCCGTTCCGTTCCAACCGCAGGAAATTCAACGTGGTGGCCGTGGGGGCCGTGTCCGGTCAAAGCGGCACAAGCGAGCCGGCCAAGGGTGTTTGGAAACAAACTGCCGTAAACTCGTACTTCAATTTCCTCTATATGGACCGCCTGCTCGGCGTGCCGGACTTGCGCACAGCGAACGACCTGCTTGCCGGTGTGCCCTACGAACATATCCTCATTCTGGCCAACACCGCCACCTACGGCGGCAGCGGAGTCTACAACAGCTACTGCATCACCGCAGCCGACAACAGCCAGGCCATACCGGTGACCGTGCACGAGTTCGCGCATGAGTTCGGGGGACTTGGCGACGAATATTTCTACGACGACGCCTACACGCAATACTACTATCCCGACATAGAGCCATGGAACGAAAACCTCACCACCCTCGTTGACTTCAGCAGCAAATGGGCGGACATGCTGCCCGAAGGCGCGCACGTCCCGGCTACGGCCGAAGACATTGCCGGACTCGGCAAGGACGACGTTGCCACCGTGGGGGTATATGAGGGCGGGGGCTACAGGAGCAAGGGCGTGTGGCGGCCTGCCGTAAACTGCCGTATGCGCACCAACAGCGTGCGGGACTTCTGCCCTGTATGCAGGCGGGCGCTAAGCCGCATGATAGACTATCACCTTACAGAAACCGAATGAACACCGTTTTGCCCATGACACATACTTTCCGTCTTTTCACCGCAGTCTGCTGCCTTTTGCTTGCTGCCGCAGTCTGCGGACAGACTTCCGCTGTCACCGAGCAGGCCTTTGAGCGGGGCCGCCAGATGGTACAGCACAAACAGTTCAGGGAAGCCGCCGCGCTGTGGGACAGCATCGCGCAGCTTGACATTACACCCGACTACAGGGCAAAATATCTGGCCGTCAACGGCATCCTGCAGCGCGACAGCCTCCACAACGCCCCTCTGGCCACGAAGTACTTCCAACGGGCGGAAGCCCTCTATCCGAGCATAATGGAGATGCGCACCAAAGAAGTCGAGACAAGCGTTGTCTACGCCAGCATGGGTCTGGGGGCACAAGCCGACTCCCTCGGACAGTACTCTGCGGCAATTGCACACTACGACAAAGCCATAGACTTTGTCCGCCACCTGCTGGACAAGGGCATCAGGGGCACGGACATGAGCGATTTCGACCTGACAGTCATGCAGTACAGTTTCGAACAGAGCCGGGCCATAGACTTCGGCCACAACCACCAGTTCGACGATGCCGAGGCGGCCTTTGGACAGCTTGAATACAACTACGGGCAGCTCGAACTTTCACCCGACATGGAGATGATGGTGCAGGGATGGCTGTTCGGCTGCGTCAGCCGGCAACAGTATATCCTGATGTGCGAACACGACATGCAGGACACGGAGCGCGCCCTCAAGGAGACAAACTCGCTGCTCGACAAGCTGCTCCGCGGGCTGGCGAGCGACAACACCGCCATAAGCGAGGGGCTGGCGTACCAGATGCCCATGTTCCTGTACCACGCGGCACGGATAAACCTCAAGGCCGGCAACCCGGAACAGGCAGTCAAACTGTGCGGCAACGCCCTGCTGTGGAGTCCAGACGACGAATGGAAAGCCCGCCTTGTCAACATAAGGGGGGAGGCCCTGCTGAAACAGGGCAACGAAGAAGAGGCGCGCCAGTGCTGGGAAGAGGTCACAAGACTTGCCCCCGGGTTCTACGGCAGCCAAGGGTCAGGACAACCCTTGCAGGACAGGTTCGGCAAGAAATAAACTTCACGCAATTCTTTGCATATTCACAATAAATCGCTTCCTTTGCACGTTGGTCAGGAGGAGCTTTTTGACAGTATCAAACAACTAACATTACAATACAAACTGATATGTACGGTAAAATGAAAGAACATCTCAGCCAGACCATTGCTGAGATCAAAGAAGCAGGACTCTATAAGAACGAGCGTCTTATCGAGAGCCCACAGCAGGCAGCCATTCAGGTTGCAGGTAAAGAGGTACTCAATTTCTGCGCAAACAATTACCTGGGCCTCTCCAATCACCCGCGTCTCATCAAGGCCGCCAAAGACATGATGGACAAGCGCGGCTTCGGCATGTCGTCGGTACGCTTCATCTGCGGCACGGCCGACATCCACAAGGAACTCGAAGCCAAAATATCCGAATTCTTCAAGACTGAAGACACCATTCTCTATGCCGCCTGCTTTGATGCCAACGGCGGTGTCTTCGAGCCTCTCCTGACCGAGGAGGACGCCATTATATCCGACTCTCTCAACCATGCCTCCATCATCGACGGCGTGCGCCTGTGCAAGGCCAAGCGTTACCGCTATGCCAACGCCGACATGGGCGAACTCGAGAAATGCCTTAAGGAGGCACAGGCACAGCGTTTCCGCATCGTCGTTACCGACGGCGTGTTCTCCATGGACGGCAACGTGGCCCCGATGGACAAGATATGCGACCTCGCGGAGAAGTACGATGCGTGATGGTTGACGAAAGCCACTCCGCAGGTGTGGTGGGAGCCACGGGTCATGGCGTGAGCGAGTTCTTCAACACCTACGGCAGGATTGACATCTATACCGGCACTCTCGGCAAGTCATTCGGCGGTGCCATGGGCGGATTTACCACCGGCCGCAAGGAAATCATAGATATCCTGCGCCAGCGCAGCCGTCCATACCTCTTCTCCAACTCTCTGGCTCCTTCGCTCGTAGGGGCGGGCATCGAGATGTTCAACATGCTCAAGGAAGACAGTTCCATCCACGACAAGCTGGTGGAGAACGTCAACTATTTCCGCGACAAGATGATTGCTGCCGGCTTTGACATCAAGCCCACCCAGTCCGCCATCTGCGCAGTGATGCTCTACGATGCCAAACTGTCGCAGACTTTCGCCGCAAGACTGCAGGACGAGGGCATCTACGTGACAGGCTTCTACTATCCTGTCGTGCCGAAAGGACAGGCACGCATACGCGTGCAGGTTTCCGCAGGCCACGAGCGCGCACACCTCGACAAGTGCATCACCGCCTTTACCAAGGTGGGCAAGGAACTGGGCTGCATCAAGTAAGGAACAACACGTTTTTTACAAACTCTTGTATACGACCAAAGCACGGGGCCAAACGCAAAACGTTGGCTTCGTGCTTTGGTCGTTATCGGATAGTATACCGTAGATTTATGACGTGTTACATTTGAATTGCGTGTAATGCCAAAACCACGTTCAAAGGTGGGTCAGCAGATTTTGCACCGTAACACAAAAGTTTCTTGCCAATGAAAAAAGCGGCTTTTTCGCCGCCTTTGGGGTGATCCGCTTGGGGTTCGAACCCAAGACCCCATCCTTAAAAGGGATGTGCTCTACCAGCTGAGCTAGCGGATCTACCTGTGCGAACCGGACTGCCGCCGATTGCGAGTGCAAAAGTAGCATATTCCGCACAAACAGCCAAAAGTTTGTTTGTTTTTTTCATAATGCACTATCAATTCCCCCACCATACAACTACAGAGAGAGAAAAAACGATTATTTTTGCAGAAACATACACTCATTTCCCACGATGAACCTCATAGCGGACAGCGGAAGCACTAAAACCGACTGGCTACTGACAGCGGCGGCCGGCGAACGGACTGGTTGCGGTTACGCCGAAGATTTCGCCTTCCGGTCAGACGGATGCAACCCGTACTTCATGACCCCTGATGAAATGGTAAAACTGTTCTCCGGCATATGCAGTTCACTGCCGCAGTACGGCCAGATCGGAAATGTCTATTTCTACGGGGCGGGGTGTACTCCGGGGGAGAAAAGTCTTCTGGTCAAGGAGTGTTTCAGGAAAGCGTTGGGGACTCTCGGCAAAGAGTGCAACATTGAGGTCGCAAGCGACATGCTCGGTGCGGCAAGAGCGTTGTGCGGCACGGAAGAAGGCATTGCCTGCATCATGGGCACAGGGAGCAATTCCTGCCTTTACAACGGCAGGGAAATCATTGCAAACGTTTCTCCTTTGGGTTATGTTCTGGGCGATGAGGGCAGCGGGGCGAACCTCGGGAAACTGCTGGTGGGCAACGTGCTCAAAAACCAGCTTGACACCGGGATTCAGGAAGAATTCACCGAAACCTACGGCACTGCCGCTGAAATCATCGACAGGGTCTACAGGCAACCGTTTCCCAACAGGTGGCTGGCTTCGCTGTCGCCGTTCATCCACAAGCACCTTGACAACGGCGGCGTAAGGCAAATGGTGGCGGACGCTTTCGCGGCGTTCTTCCGGCGCAACACAGCCAACTACAACCGCCCTGACCTCAAGATAGGGATAACCGGTGCTGTGGCGTACCACTACAGGGACATTATCGCCGAAGTGGCGGCGCGGCAGGGACTGTCACTTGGAAAAATAACCGGGACACCCATCATGGGACTGAAAAAATTCCACCATGACAGATTCTGACATCACACGCCGGCTGGAGCAAAACAGCATCAGGCCTACCGCCAACCGCATTCTGGTGACGCGGGAGCTGCTGGGGGCAAGCACAGCCCTCTCGCTCAACGACCTTGAGACGCGTTTGCAGACGGTTGACAAATCATCCATCTTCAGGGTTCTGTCGCTCTTGTCGGAGCACCGCGTGATACACCAGATCAAGGACAGTACAGGACAGACGAAATACGCCCTGTGCGAAGAGGACATCCACAACAGCGAGCCTCACCACAATATCAGCGACGAGCACATACACTTTCATTGCGAACGCTGCAAACGCACGTTCTGTCTGCCCTCCGAGCACATTCCGGACATAAAACTGCCAATGGGCTTTCACGTCCACAATGCCGAGATGATTGTCACGGGACTGTGTCCGGACTGTATCAGAAAATACGGTTGCAAACTGTAGCCGACCAGTCCCGAATCCATATTTTCCAACCACGCATGACCGAAGAATACGAGACCTATTACGAAGACGCGACAGAACTGCTCAAACAGCTAATCGCCACACCGTCGGTGAGCCGCAACGAGAAAGAGGCCTCCGACCTCCTTTGCGGCTACCTCGCCAGACACGGGCTTACATACCAGCGCTTTGGCAACAACATCGTGTGTGCTGCCCGTGATATGGACACCACAAAGCCGACACTGCTGCTCAACGCCCATGTCGACACCGTCAAGCCTGCCGACGGGTGGCAGCGCGACCCGTTCTCGCCGTCCGTGGAAGACGGCAGACTGTACGGGCTGGGGAGCAACGACTGCGGCGGGGGGCTTGTGAGCCTGCTGCAGGCTTACCGGATTCTGTCGGCCAAACCACAGTGCTACAACCTTGTATATGCCGTCAGCGCGGAAGAAGAGGTGTCGGGCAAGGACGGATTCACGCTCATGTTGCCGCACCTGCCCAAGGCGGATGTCGCCATCGTGGGGGAGCCCACGTCGCTGCAGCCGGCCATTGCGGAGAAAGGACTCATGGTGCTTGACATGACAGTCTTCGGACAAGCCGGACACGCGGCACGCAACGAGGGGGTAAACGCCCTCTACAAGGCCATAGACCAGATAGACTGGATAAGGAACTACAAGTTCCCCAAGGTGTCGCCAACACTCGGCGAAGTCAGGATGACCGCTACCATCATCAACGCCGGCTCTCTGCACAACTGCATTCCCGACAAATGCACCTACACCGTCGATGTGCGCACCACCGACTGCTATACCAACCGGGAGATCCTCGACTTCATGACGGACAGGCTGGATGCGTCTGTCAGCGCACGCTCCACCCGGCTCGGCTCTTCGCGGATAGACCCCGACCACCCCATAGTCGCCAAATGCCGGCAGCGCGGACTGTTGCCGTTCGGCTCGCCCACCCTTAGCGACCAGGCTCTGATGCCCTGGCCGTCGCTCAAACTCGGGCCGGGCGACTCCAACAGGTCGCACACGGCCGACGAATACATTCCGCTGGCAGACATACGCAAGGCCATAGACCTCTACGTCAGCCTGCTGGACGGCACCGGCTTTTAGGACAATCCCTAAACACAAATACACGTTATGGCAACACCCCACATCTCCGCACCCGACAACGCTTTCGCAAAGACCGTATTGCTGGCGGGCGACCCGCTAAGGGCCAAACACATCGCCGACAACTTCCTTGAAAAGCCCGGACTGGTCACTTCCGTGCGCAATATGCTCGGCTTCACTGGAACTTACAACGGAAAGGAAATCTCCGTGATGGGCAGTGGAATGGGCATGCCGAGCATCGGCATATACTCATACGAGCTCTACAGGTTCTACGGAGTGGAGAACATCATACGCATCGGTTCCGCCGGCAGCTACAGCCGGAGTCTCAGGCTGATGGACGTGGTTCTTGCCACCTGTGCTTACAGCGATTCGACATACGCGCTGATGCAGAACGGCTGTCGGGAGCACGTCAACTACCCCAGTGAGGAGCTCAACCTCGCCGTGCGGGGCACGGCGGCGGATCTTGGCATGGAGCTGAAGCCGGCAAGAGTGCATTCAAGCGATGTCTTTTATACTGACGACAACCTCGAGACATGGCAACAGACAAGCCGGCGCACAAAAACCGATTGCGTGGAAATGGAATCGTTCGCGCTCTTCCACAATGCCAACGCTCTCCACAGGCGGGCTGCCGCGCTGCTCACCGTTTCCGATACTTTTTGGTCAAACGAAAAACTCACGGCCGACCAGCGCCAGACTTCGCTCGCCGCTATGATACGCCTTGCCCTTGAGGCTGGAACAAGGCTGCGGTAAGTCCAGAGACTCCACGATGCGGATCACCTTGCCAGCCACGACTCGGGATTCAGCGTGGAAGACTCTTTGCGCAACTGGAAATGCAGGTTGGGTTTCCCTGAAGCGTCGGCCGCGACAGTACCGAGCGTCTGGCGTGCGGAGACTCTCTGCCCCGACCTTACACTGACGGAAACAAGATTGCAGTAGATGGAGATATACGACCCGTGGCGCACCATCACGTTGCGCGTTCCGCCGGCACTGAAGACTGCCGCAACCTCACCGTCGAAGATGCAGCGGGCCTGCGCCCCGGTCTTGCCGGTCAGGTTGATGCCCTTGCTGTCAAGGCGCACGCTGGTGCCGGGCATCGTGTAGCTGCCGTAGTGGGTGGATACCACATATGAACCTGTTATGGGCATCGGAAGCCGCCCGCGGTTGGACGCGAAGTTGCTCGTCAGGGCATACTCCTTGTCATTCGGCATATATTTTACGGCGGGTTCCGCGTCTCTGCCGCGTGGGGATTTTTTCTCCGAAGGCGCGTCTTTCCCCTTCCCTGAAGCCTGACGGCGCTGCCGTTCGGCCTCCTCGCGGGCCTGGCGCTCGGCCTGTTCCCTGCGTTTGCGCTCCGCTTCTTCACGCCGCTTGCGCTCCTGCTCTATGGCAAGTTTCACGTAATAGTCAATCTTGGCGTTGAGCTGCGCCATCTCCTTGCGGTCGCTGGCCAGCACCTGCTCCAGATTCCGGCGTTTCTTCTGCAGCCCGTCAACGGCGGTTTTCTGTTCTGTCTGCTTTGCGGCAAGCTGACGGTTTTCCTCCTGTTCCGACTGCAACAGCACCGTGTGGCGGTTGCGCTCCTCTGTGAGGCTGGCCTTGGCCTGCTCCGTCTCCGCCTGCTTGCGCTGCATCAGCTCGCCCTGCACGCGCTGGTACTTGGAGTATTCCTTCACATACTTGTAGCGGCGCGCCATCTGTGAGAAGTCCGATGCCGACAGCAGAAACATCAGCTTGTTGGAAACATTGCGGTTCTGGTACATATACAGCATCGAGCGCGCATACTTCTTCTTGCAGTCCTTGAGCTGCGCCGTCAGCGTGCGCAGTTCCGCCTCGAGTGCCCCGATATTGGCGTTCACCGAGTCCAGCTGTCCCTTGATCTTGCCTATGTTCTGACGGTGGTGGTCTATCTGCCCGTTGATTTCCTTGAGTTGCTGCAACCGCTTCTTGACATCCTTGTTGGTTCGTGTCAGCTCATACTGGGAGTTGTTTATTTTCTTCTGCAGTGCGTTGCGCTTTGACTTCAGGGAACTGACACTGGTGTTCGAAACATCCGGGGCCGCGGACTTGGTCTTGCCTTTCTGTTTCCTGTCTTTGGATTTCTTCTGCGTTGCCGTACTGCGGGACTTGTTCTTCTGTGCCGTGGCGACCGGTGCCGTCACGCCAAGCGCAAGGAGCAGCACCATTATTTTCAGTAAACCGTTCACTGCTGTTGTTCTTTCTTCGGATTAGGGTACAAGGTTTTCAAGCAGGCTCTCCACGTCCATCTCCCTGTATTTGGAAGACAGCGTGGTGCGCCCGTTCCAGTCCGACGAGTCCGACAGCGAACTGAGCGTCATGTCAAGTCCGCAGCTTTGCCTGTCGCCCGCAAAGGAAATCTTCACCGACGACGGGAACTTTCCCTGGCCGAACTTCACGAAATCGCCGTAGATGCAGGTTAGGGCACTTTTGTCGGCAACGTTCTTTGATGTTACCGTAGTGCGGTCAAGCATGGCGTTTTCCGTTATTGTCAGAAACGCATAGTCAAGCTTCGGGGCCGTAGTGAGGCTGAGCAGGGTATGCGCCCCGGCCGACGAGACCGTAAATTCCGGCAACTTGTCCGACACCCGGCCTCCGGGATAGAACACCTCGTTCCAGAACACTGACTCCAGGGCGCGGAAGTCAAGGTTCGACGAACGCAGGAAGTCTATCTTGTCATACGCAGCCCTTACATAGCGGCTGTTTATGCGGTCCACGATGAGCACGCCCTCCGGCGTGAACTCCATCCTGCCGACCTCGCCCACGATGGGGAAGGTAAGCGACATCTGGATGACATCGCCGCGCTTCATCCTGAGGCTGCCCGAAAGAGAGATGTCCTTGCCGCCCACCGACAGGGCGATACGCATCTTGGCGGTCAGGCACTTGGAGACATTGGCATTGGCCAGCACCCTCTGCTTGTAGAGGTCTTCCGTACTGTGCCCGGCCGCGGCAGGTGTCCCCTGTACGTTCTTTGAGGTGCTGCATGAGTCCAACAGCAGCATACCGGCAAGAAACAGGCCGGCAGCCGTTATTCTGACAATCTTCATAGTCGCTGTTCTTTGTAGTATCTGTGGCTTTGCGCTTTTTTCCTGATAACCGCCGACGAGGAGTCCATCTTGGCGGCCCGCTTCCAGTATTCGGCCGCCTCTTCCGTCAGTCCCAGATGATAGTATATGTCGCCTGCATGATCCACGAGACTGACATTGTCGGAATCGTCGGGGTCTTCCGTAAACTCAAGAGCCTTGTCTATGTACTTGCGCGCCTCCGCGCAGTCACCCTGCAGAAACAGTATCCAGGCATAGGTGTCAAGGTATGTGGGCTCTTCGGGTTCTTCCTTTATTGTCTTCGCGCTCATCTGCCGGGCCTTGTCAAGGTTGCCGCCGTCAAGCGAGAGGAAATAGGCATAGTTGTTCAGACACATGATGTTATCGCCGTTGTAGACCAGCGCCGAGTCATACATCACGTAGGCCTCGTCCTTGCGCCCTGCCTTGTGGAGGGCGTCGGCGTAGGCTGAGTAGTAGCTCGACACCAGTTCCGTGTGGGTGTCCCCGGTGATGTATTTCAGCCCCCTCGCATACATGTCGAGTGCGCCTTTGTCGTCTTTCTGTATCTGCAGCACCGCCCCTGCATAGTAATAGAACAGCGGATGCCGGGCGTTTTCCTTCAGTCCGTCGGTACTCAGCCTCTTCAGCTCGCCGTAGTCTCTCCTCGACAGGGCGTCCTGCATCAGGTGAAGGCGCGAGTACTCGTCAGAGGGGTTGATGTCGAGCATCTTGTTGAATATCGGCACCGTCAGCGAGTCCGGGGTGTTTTCGCTGAGCATCTGCTCCGCTATCACGCCATACAGCGTGGCGTCTTCTTCCTGCAGGGGCAGCAGCCGGCTCACGAGCGTGTCGCGGTGCATCTTCCTTTCCTGCGTAGGGTATTTGTCGAGGTAGTTGCGGTATGCCGCCACGCGTGTCTGCACTGGCATCGACGTGTCGAGCACCAGGTTCTTCAGTGCCGTGTTTTCCACCTCCGCGTTTTTGGTGGCCAAGGCGTATTTGTAAAGCAGTATGTTTCCGTTGCCGCGGGTCTCCTCGTCTTCCTCCACTTGTCTGATTATCCTGAGCACTTCGTCCGTCCTGCCGAGAGCGAGCAGTGCCTCGCCCTTGGCTATGAGGTATTCCGTGTTGTGGCCCGGGCATTTCTCTATCAGGGTGTCGGCAATGAGCAGGGCCTCCTGCAGATGCCCCATGCCGATGGCGGCGCGCAGTTTCTGCGTCGACAGCAGTTCGTCGTCGTCCCTTATGGGGCGCCATCTGTCCAGAGTGGCGCACAGGCTGCCGAAATCGCCCTTCGATTCATAGAAGGAACAGAGCAGCGCAAAAGCCTTGTCGCGCAGGAACTCGTCTTTCAGCAGCGACTGTATCATCCCGACTCCCCTGTCATCGTTGGCGGCGAGCAGCGTGCTGCCAAGCTCGAGAAGGTATTCTTTGTTTTCCGGACACAGGGCGTGGACTTTCTCCAGATACGCCACAACGGGTATGTCCAGACCGTGGCTTCCTGCAAAACGGGCCATGTCGAAAAGGGCTTCCGCACCGTCAGGATTGAGCCTGTTGGCACGTTCCAGCAGCCGGAAGCAGGCCACGTCGTTGCCCGCCTCGCGCTGGCACACGGCCTCAAGATACAGCGCGCGGTACTTGCGCTGCATCCTTTCGTCCGGCTGCGACACCACTCCCCTGCCTACGGCACAGATGGCCGGAATGGCAAGGAGAAAAACGGCCAACGCCCTTTTCATCACTCTGTTTGCAAGCATTGTTCCCGAAAATCTGATGGTGTGTATGGGGAAGACTCAGAGTCCCGTATGGCCGAACCCGCCCGCGCCGCGCTCCGTTGCGTCGAGGACTTCAACCTCGTCAAAGCCCACACGCTCATACTTGCCCACAACCATCTGGGCTATGCGGTCGCCGTCGTTCACCGTCACTTCCGTGTCGGAGAGGTTGACCAGAATCACGCCAATCTCCCCGCGGTAGTCCGCATCGATTGTCCCGGGGGTGTTCAGCACCGTGAGACCCTGCTTGAGGGCCAGACCCGAACGCGGTCTCACCTGGGCCTCGTAGCCGTCGGGCAGGGCCATGAACAACCCGGTGGGCACAAGTGCCCTGCCCAGAGGGCTGATAACGACTGGAGTGTCGAGGTTGGCGCGCAAATCCACGCCTGCGCTCTGGGGTGTCGCGTATTCCGGAAGCCGGTGGTGCGACTTGTTTATGATTTGTATTTTAACAGACATACCCGCTGAATTTCAAGTTACAAATTTAGCACAATCCGACAGCTAAACCAAATTTTAGGGACAATGCTTTTTGCACGAAGATGAAAAATAACTTACTTTTGCATCACAAGACTCCAATCATGAAACAACCACAAAAAATGGAGTGGTCGAAGCTTGTCAGCACCAGGCGTTTCGGCCACGAGGACAGGCATGGCGACATTGCCGAATACCGCTCCGTATTCCAGCGGGACTACGACAGGCTCATTTTTTCGGCGCCGTTCCGCCGACTGCAGAACAAGACTCAGGTTTTTCCGCTGCCCGGCAGCATTTTCGTGCACAACCGCTTGACCCACAGCCTTGAAGTGGCAAGCGTGGGACGCTCGCTCGGCAACGATGCCGCACGCCGGCTGTTGGAACTTCACCCCGACCTCGAGGAAAAACAGCTCTCGCAGCTGGGCACCATCACGTCGGCTGCCTGTCTGGCGCACGACTTGGGCAACCCGCCTTTCGGCCACTCGGGCGAGAAAGCCATCGCCACTTTCTTCAGCGAGGGCAAGGGACGGCGGTTCAGGAAGATGCTGGAGGACGAGGTCGGACGGGAGCGCGCCGGAATCCTGTGGAACGACATCACACGCTACGACGGCAACGCCAACGCATTCAGGCTTCTCACTCACCAATACGAGGGACGGCGGGAGGGCGGCTATGTGATGACCTACAGTACTCTGGCTTCGATAGTGAAATATCCGCACAGTTCCGTCATGTGCGGGAAGAAAAACAAATTCGGCTTCTTCGAGAGCGAACTGGACACCTACCGGCAGGTGGCGCACCACTTGGGACTCAAGTGCTTCGAAGACGACGGTTTCCGCATGAGGTACGCGCGCTACCCGCTGGCATATTTCGTGGAGGCGGCCGATGACATCTGCTATGAGATAATGGACATAGAGGATGCCTACAAGCTGCACCTCGTCACCGCCGACAAGACAAAGGAGCTGCTGCTGAATTTCTTTGAGCCCGGACAGCGCGGCACGATAGAGAACTCCTACCCCGATGTCACCGACCCCCACGAACGCATCATATACATACGCTCGTGTGTCATCAACGCCATCGAGCAGGAGTGTGTAAGGGTGTTCATCGACAACGAGGACAGCATTCTGGCGGGAGAGTTCGAGGGCTCTCTCGTCAAGCACATGGAACCGCGTATGTATGAGGCGTTGGAGCGGATTGCCGACTTCGCCACGGCCCACGTCTACCGTTCGCGCGAAGTCCTCGACATAGAACTGGCGGGCTACCGCATAATCGACACTCTGCTGGAGCTGTTCACCGATGCCATAGAGGAGCCCGACAAGGCATACTCCAGACTCCTGATAAACCGCGTGCCGTCACAATACCAGGTCAATGCACCTACCGTCCACGGCAGGCTTGTCGGCGTGCTTGACTACATCACGGGCATGACCGATATCTACGCCCTTGACCTCTACCGCAAGATCAACGGCATGTCGCTGCCCAACATATAGCGGCGGGGCGAAGCCGGCGCAACGGGAGGCGGCAGGGGGTTGCCGGCACGCTACAACAGTTCCGGCAACTGGTACAGGCGCGTGGAGTTGCTGCCCTTGATCAGTATCAGCTTGCCGCAAAGCGGTGTCTCCTGCAGCCGGGTCTTCACCTCTTCCACATTGTCAAAGACGGGAAACGGGGGGCTTTGTTTTCTGAAATTTCCGCCCACAAGCCACACGTTGGTGAAACCCAGTCTCACTATGTCTGAAATCACCTTGGCATGTTCGGTGTCCGATGTGGTCCCCAATTCTTTCATGTCGCCCAGAATGAGCATCTTCTCCTTGTTTCCGTCCGTTTTCATCAGGGCGAAATTCTCCAGTGCTGCGTTCATGCTCGAGGGGTTGGCATTGTACGCGTCCACCACGAGTGTGTTGCGGTCTGTCGTGCGCAGTTCCGAGCGGCTGTTGGTCGGCTCATATTCCGACAGGGCCTTGTCCACGTCACAGGGCGGCACGCCGTAGTGCAGGCCCACGCATACCGCGGCCAGGGCGTTGTCGAGGTTGTAGGCCCCCACCATGTGCGTCTGCACCTCGTGCCACGGCTCGCCGCTGCCGCCGCTGCGCCACCTCAGCTTGAGAAACGGGTTGCATTCCACCGTTTCGCCCTCTGCCGCGTAGCCGCGGCCCGGCTTGCCGTAGGTCACGGTTCTGAGCCCCTCCGCCTCTTTCGCCAGTATGCTGTTGTCGGCATTGAGGAACACGAATCCGTCCGGGTTGGAGCGGAGGTTGTCGTAGAGTTCGGCCTTTGTCCTGACAACGCCCTCAAAAGAGCCGAAACCCTCTATGTGGGCACGCCCCACATTGGTTATCAGTCCGCAGTCGGGCGAGACGATGGCTGCCAGTGCCCTGATTTCGCCGGGATGGTTGGCTCCCGTCTCTATCACGGCAATCTGGTGGCTGGCGTTGATACCGAGCAGGGTCTTGGGAACGCCGATATGGTTGTTGAAATTGCCCTTGGTGTGGAGCACTCTGTATTTTTCGGAGAGGACGGCGCTCACCAGCTCTTTCGTGGTGGTCTTGCCGTTTGTGCCCGTTATTTCTATTACGGGTCCCCTGAAATGCATGCGGTGCAGATGCGCCAGATCCTGCAGTGCCTTGAGGGCGTCGTCCACAAGGATATATCTCCCGTCTCCGGCCGGACAGTACTCCGCCTTGTCCACAACGGCATAGGCGCAGCCTTTGGCGAGTGCCGCCGCGGCAAACTTGTTGCCGTCAAAGGTGTCTCCCCTGAGGGCAAAGAAAAGGGAACTGTCCGGACAGTCCCTGCTGTCTGTGGTGACCGCGGGATGCGCCAGATATAGGTCATAAAGCTGTTCTGTTGTCATAATCGGTGAGAATGCCGCCAAGGGCTGTAACGACTGCAAAAATACTAAAAAAGCTCCGCAAACCGGGTGCTTGCGGAGCTTTTTGGTTTTATGTGTCAGCCCTGTTTTCTGCAAACAGAGCTGTTGTCACACATCAGAACTTGATCTTCTTGCCGTTGACGATATAAATCTGGCCCTTCTGGAGAGAAGAGGCAGCCTTTCCGTCAAGGGTGACGGCGGAGCCGGCAACAGTGCCGTCCTCGGCCTCCACACCTTCAACACCGGTGGCCTTGCCGCCGGAGATGGAGAACTTGGCGGCAGAGTCGCTGGACTTGTAGGTGGTGATGTTCTTGGTGTCAGTCCATACGGCCATGGGGTCGGAGAGGGACACCTCGTAGCTGCCGTCGGAAAGCGACGAGCCGTCGAAGTAGAACGTCACCACGGCCCCTTCGCCGCCGGTGAAGTTCTTGCTCTTGGAGCTGACGATGGAGAAGTAGAACTTGTCCATGCCGTGCAGGGCGGTGCCGGCAGCCGTGAACATGCTGTGGCTTTTGTTCCAGCGGTAGGTGTCGTAGACGTAGTCCTCCTCATCATCGCTGTAGAGGAACTTGTCCATGCCGACGGGGAGCTTGATGTTGCCCTCAATGGCGGTCATCTCAAGCGACGGGTTGGTGAGGATCACGGAAACGGGGATCTTGGTGAGATCCTCGGTGGAGCCCACCTGCAGGGTCACAAGGGCCTTGTCGTTCTCATCGGCGGGAACGGTCTGCGAAGCGCTGACCAC
>CAVHBF010000003.1:0-17427 GCA_963634195.1 Bacteroides thetaiotaomicron
CGCGACCCCAACCTTGGCAAGGTTGTGCTCTACCAACTGAGCTATTTCCGCAAAACTTGAAGTGCCATCATGCAAGCCGTTTTCCGCAAAGGCGCAAAAAACACGTTGCCTTGATGCTGCCTGAAAACAATAGTGAAGAGGAGGAGACTCGAACTCCCACGTCACAATTGACACTACCCCCTCAAAGTAGCGCGTCTACCAATTCCGCCACCTCTCCAATATTCTCTCAGTGCCCAGAACAGGAGTCGAACCTGCACACCTCTCGGTACTCGCACCTGAAACGAGCGCGTCTGCCATTCCGCCACCTGGGCAATCAAATGAAGAGCGGAAAACGAGACTCGAACTCGCGACCCCAACCTTGGCAAGGTTGTGCTCTACCAACTGAGCTATTTCCGCAATTATATTATTAACAAATAAGCGTTTCCTGTCTTTCCGGGAAGCAATCCCCACACGGGAAAACGTATCCGACCTTTCTGAGCAATTTAACTATTTCAACTTTCGGAAAACAACGGGCACAACCGCCCGCCTGTCACTGCATTTCTCCAAATGCGATGCAAAAGTAGTGCTTTTTTTGTTACCGACAAACAAAAATCCCTTTTTTTTAAGCCACACTGTTTTGGCATTGTTCCGCCCTAAGCCATACACCATCAGTCCATCCTGTCCCTGTAGTCTTCGTAGGAGAAGCGTTTCAGGATTTCCGTACTGCCGTCTGTGTGCCTCACGGCAATCGACGGATGATTTATCCCGTTGAACATGTTTGTCTTTACAGTGGTATAGTGCAGCATGTCTTCAAACACTACGGTATCACCCGCTTTCAGTGGTTTGCCGAACTTCCAGAACCCCATAAAGTCACCGCTCAGGCAGCTGTTGCCGCCAAGTCTGTATACCCCGGGCTGCCCGGCTGCTTCTTCGGGCGCAAGGGCTTCCAGTTTCTCGGCATCTCTCACGTCCGGAAGGTAAGGCATTTCCAGACAGTCAGGCATATGGCACGTAAAACTCACGTTGAGTATGGCGGTGCTTATGCCGTCGTTTTCCACCACATCGACCACAGTGGACTGCAGGTATCCTGCCTGCCACAGAAACGCCGAACCGGGTTCCATGATCACTTTCAGGGCAGGATGCCGCCTGTGAATCCCGTTTATGCAGTCAACGAGCAAGTTCGTGTCATAACCTTTTCTTGTGACGAGATGTCCGCCGCCCATGTTCAGCCACTTGACTTGGTCAAGGTATCTGCCGAAACGCGCCTCCACTCTGGCCATGACCCGTTCCAGTGTAGACGAGTCGTTTTCGCACAGGCAATGGAAATGCAGACCCTCTATACCCTCGGGGAGACCGTTCTCAAGCCTGTCGCTTTTCACGCCGAATCGGCTGCCGGGAGCACACGGGTCATACAGTTCCGTCCCTATCTCGGAATACTCGGGATTAATCCGCAGCCCGGCAGAGACGCGGTGTCGCCCGGTCTTGTTGAACTTTCTGACAGAGGGAATGAATCTTTCATATTGGGACAACGAATTGAATGTCACGTGTTCCGAATATGCCAGCAGTTCATCAAACGTATCTTCCTCATAAGCCGGCGAATACGAATATGTCAGGCCTCCGAAATAGTCCGCAGAAAGGCGTGCCTCATACAACGAACTTGCCGTAGTGTGTCTGACATGACGACCTATGACCGGAAACAGTTTCCAGTTGGCGAACGCTTTCAGGGCAAGGATTATCTCCACATCAGCCCGGCTGGATATTTCTCCAATCAGCCTCAGGTTGTCCTGCAGCTTTTCCTCCTCCACTATGTAGCACGGCGACAAGGCTTGGCTAGTCATGGTGCAGCGTTGTTTTTCCATCCTCCGGCAAATCGGTGCGGCTTTTCCGCTTCGCAGACTTGCGGCGGTTGCTGTCCTTAAATATTACCGACTTTATGTGTATCTGTTGTGGGAGCGACCACACGGGCTGCATTATCACCACCAAGACCGTGACTATGAAAAACAAGGGATATTTCAGAGCGGAGACATACCACGGGCACTCCGGCTCTTCACCCATGAGCAATGCACTTGAACAGTTGTCGTCCAGAAGCAGCAGTATGAAACTCCCGTAATACAGCACAGCTGCAGCGATGGAAAGCATCAGTGCCGACAGCACAAACAGGATACAAAAGCTCCCGAAATAGCGTCCGTTCAATGCCAGTCCTTTTCTCAGCCGCTTAAGGAAAGGACTGGTTGCCGTTTCCATATGGGACTGCGCCATACCGAACGCAGGAAAGGACACTGCTGCCGCCACGCCCGTACAGGTCAGTGCCACGCCGGCGGTGACACCGACAGCTTTCAGCAGACAACGCACTGCACAGACAACGGCAACCGCACACAACAGCGGCACCCATGTGCGGACGGCTTTTCCCAAAGACGAGACAAAAAGATGGAACGAGGCGGTCCCCCTGCCCGGTTCCGGCGTACTGAACACAACCTGTTCCTGCATCTGGCGCATCACGGACAGTACATAAAGGACAGCCATGCCGAAAACGGCGTCCATCATGATACCGTACCACCCGTCACTCCAGAACACGTCGTTGCTGTACAGCCACAGCCACACGCAGCCAATTATCCCCACCACAGCGGCGGGACACAGCTGGAGTTTCACGAGCTTCCCGCTTTTGCTGCAGAGAAGTTCCCACGAAAGCACGAAACTGCGGGCAAAACGCCGCGGACTGTCAAGCGACGGAGACTCCGTCTTGTCTCCTCTTTTCAGAACAGCCATCCTTTTTTCTTTTTGTTCTGACCGCTTTCCGTCAACGTGGCGTTCAGCGTTTCGAATGTCAGGTTGTTGGTTATCATGTCATATATGGTGCCCCAGTCCGGAAGTCCGCCTACGTTGCGGTCGTCAATGTATATGTCGCACTTTACCTTCGGGCTTCTGTCTCCCGAAACGCCCTCCTGGCCCTCATAATCGCTGTTCACCGCATAGAACACGACTCCACGCTCCCTGCACCATTCAACGGCCTCCGCAAGGGTGTCGCCGTGGCGTATGGTCCACAGTATAAGCCTGTGCCCGTCTTGGACAAGCTGTCTGAGAGTTTGGGTTGCAAATGGAATCTCCTTGCCTATCTTGGGATACTTGTGCTCAACTATCGTCCCGTCAAAATCTACCGCTATCAACATAACGCTCTGTTTTAGTCTACCACCATATTGTTCTCTGCAAGTTTGCCGATGAAAGCCTCCACGTCCTTATCAGCCACAGACTCACTCACCTCATACTCTTTGAGCAGTGACGCCACAAGGCTTTTCTTGTCAAAATCGCCTTTCCGGGCCTCATTCCACAGGAAGACACCCGTCTCGTTGAGATGGATGATGTAGTTCAAGTCCACACCACCCTGTCCGCAGGGTATCAGCACGTTTTCCCCACAAACATTGCGCAGTTCAAAATTGCTGTTCAGTTTCATGCTTCCGTTTTTATCGTTTGCACAATCGGTGGAGAGCCAGAAGATACCGCCTCAGCGGCAACAGCCTCATCCACACGAAAGAATAAGTTCTCCACACTTTCCCGTCCACGTCAAAGCGACGCGTCTTGCGTATCACGGCAGACACTTTTGCAACGATGTCATCCGCGCAGCAATGTTCCGTGTCAAGATTGCCGTCGCCTCTCAACACGCAGCGGCCGTTGTCTGTTGCCGCTACCCTGTGCAGCACATAGCCTTTCTCGGCAGTGCGTGCCAGCACGACATCGCCCTTTCTCGCTGCCCCCGCCCTGACCAGCACGACCTTGTCCCTCTTGTGTTCGATGAAAGGCCGCATACTCCGTCCACTGACCGTTATCGTCACCTCACGGCCCTCACCGACAAGACTCGCCACACCCTTGGCCCACAGGGAGAGATCTTCAAGCTCAATCTGTCGCATGGCAACCTGCGGGTTAGGGTCTGGCAATGGTTTCATACGACAGTCTTACCGCATCCTCGTCGGGCAGGCATTCCAGACGGTATGCCGGAACAGACGAAACAAGCTGGGACATAGTCTCCACCTGACGGTCATAGGACCCCTTGTCCCATACCATCATGGAGCAGGATGACATCAGACAGGAAAACGCACCCACCGTATCCTGTCTGGTGATTCTGTTATAGGGTCTCTGTTCAAGCATCACAAACGAACCGGCCTCCGCCCGCTCGTTCTTGTAGCATGGCAATTTCCCGCTCCACGGAGATCCGTATACAAAGGCTCTTCCGCCGACCATGCGCACAACAGGGTTGTCATCGTTCAGCAACGAGGTGCCCTGTATACACCGCAGCCACAGGGAGGTGTGGGTGCTCTTCCCAGTGCCGCTCTTACCGAGGAACATATATCCGTAGCCGTCCTTAGACACCACGGAAGAATGCATCATCAGTGTGTTCCTGTAGGCTGACGAAAAGGCGAACGCCACCATCAGCATATTGTTCAGCCCGAATACCGCCGAAGACTCGTTCTGCGCCACAACGGTTATCGTGTTGCGCCCGAATTCGGGGCTTGACTGCATTGTGGCGGCAAGCCCCCCATCGGTGTCGTGAATGCGGAAGAAGTATCCGCCGCACTCCGGACGGTAGACTTCCTGCAGGAAACCGAGGTCTTCAAAACGGGCGACCATGTCACCGGCAACACCGCCTGTGTCGGCACCTGTTGTGACAGTCATCTCGCCCACAATGTCACAGGCTTCGCTCTCCTCCGCCAGAAACGGGGCATAGTTGCCGGGCAGACAGCGGAAACGCCCTCCCAGCGTGACTTTCAGATACAGCCCTGCTATGTCAAGATAAAGGGTTTTCATTTGGAATCAGTGCGTCTGTCAGAAATCCTCGTCCAGGACTTCCTCCTCCGCTTCCTTTTCCTCGTTGGAGTATATGTGTTCCGTGCTTATGTACTTGTAGCTGAATTCACCTATCGGCTGCAGTGCCGTCAGTTTGTTGCGCTGCACATTGCCGCGCACGCTCAGGATTTTCCGCTCCGCCTCTTTTCTGGACTTGCACACATAGGTTGCGCACAAATACCCGGTCTTGCCTCTTTCTTTCAGGAAATCCTTCAGACTCTGCGTATACAAGTCAATGCCTATCGGGGTTTTTTCCTGTATGCGCCCCTCCATTCCATTTATCTCGAAGATGTTCGTGACATAGGTCACGGAATCGGCATAGCTTGTCGCCACGCCAAACAGAAAACGGGAGTCCAGCCGGATTGTCCTGTTCGGCTCTTCCGGCATCGCGTCGCCGAGGTGGCGTTTCCCTGCCTTGCCGGTGTCTTGGGCTGTGCATGTTTCCCCCTCCCCACTTGTTGCCGCGCCTTCGGCATGGTGTGCGCAAGCCGTCCTGGAATATCCGGCGACACAACACGCCAACAGGAAGAACAGCGCAAAATATCTCAACGGTTTCATTCTATTTGTACAGAAAATTAGCTTTGTGCAAAAGTAGCATTTTTTTATGTAGCCGGAGAGGATCACTACAAAAAAAGACTTAAAATTTACAAAACACATAACCGCCAGTGAACACTTCCGTTGCTTGCTGTGGATATAGTTACCCGAAGTTTCGTTTCTGTGCCTAAAACAGCCCCGGACCTTTCGTGTGCGGGACTTGACCTGCACACGAAAACAACGCCAAGTCCTCTCGGATGCGGAAAATGCTGACGCGACAAAATTTCTGCTTGATCCGGCAAAAAATCTGATTGATTTCCCCAACGCGTTCCGCCCGGAACTCTGTTGCGTTTCCGCCGAAATGCACAACCGTTTCGCCCGGAGCGGACATCCGTTTCCGCCGGAACGCATTCGTAAGACCAACACTTTTCTCCGTCATCTCAAGCTTTTTTTCTTTCCGCACGAGCTTTTTCAGAACAAGAAGCACTTTGTGCAAGAATGCCCCTTAGGTTCAACATATCCCGGAAAGGGCGGATTCCAATGACTTTGATGACAAAGTCGCGTGGCTTTTCCATAGTCCAAAAACCGGCACAAGATAATTGTTTCCAAGAAACTTTGCTTTCAAAGTTGGCGCGATTTACCAATAATGTTGTATTTTTGCACAGGATTACGAACAACCTTAAACAGGATTCCAATCATGAAACGAGTTCCAAAACCCTCCGATATCGTCTTCCAGACGAGTTGGGAAGTTTGCAACAAAGTCGGCGGAATATATACGGTGCTGTCAACTCAGGCAAAGACTCTGGGGCAGATATACAAAGACAATTTGATCTACATCGGTCCCGATCTTGATTCCCGGGGAGAAAACCCGCTGTTCCAATACGATGAAAATCTTCTGAAACCTTTGAAAGAACATGCGGCCAAGGAAAACATAGCAGTGCGCTTCGGCCGATGGCAAATTCCGGGGGAACCCGTTGTGGCCCTTGTGGATTTCCAAAAACTTTTTGCGGAAAAAGACACGATATACGCTGAAATATGGAATCGCTTCAAGGTGGACTCCCTGCACGCATACGGGGACTATGATGAAGCATGCATGTTCTCCTATATGGCAGGCAAGTTTGCCGTTGCGGCGTACGAATGGTTCAACAGCCAGTCCGCATCAGCCTTGACGGCGGTGTTTCAGGCTCACGAATGGATGAGCGGCTTCGGCCTGCTCTATGTCAAGGCGGCCGCTCCTGCCATGGGCACAGTGTTCACCACCCACGCCACAAGCGTGGGACGTTCCATCACGACCAACAACAAAGACCTGTACGAATATTTCGGGGGGTACTACGGAGACCAGATGGCCACGGAGCTAAATATGCAGTCAAAGCACAGCGTGGAAAAGGTTGCCGCCCTTGAGGCAGATTGTCTTACCACGGTGTCCGAAGTGACAGACAGGGAGTGCCAGCAGTTTCTCGGCCGCAAGAGCGATGTCATTCTGCCCAACGGCTTCGAACCTTCGTTTGTAGTGAAAGGCGCGTCGCTCAAGAGCGTGCGCTCCAAGGTGCGCAAGACGCTGCTCAGCACATACAACGCCCTTGCGGGTTGCGCTCTCGGCAACGACACCCTGATTGTTTCGACAAGCGGCCGCAACGACTTCAGGTGCAAGGGGCTTGACCTCTTCCTCAGTGCGCTCGGAGTGCTTGAGAACAATGCAGTCCTGTCATGCAATGTGCTGGCCGTCATAGCCGTGCCGTGCTGGAAAAAAGAGGCCCGCAGTGATTTGCGCGGCCGTCTCACCGCAAAGCAAAGTTCCAAAGTGTTTGACGGTAGCGGGCTGGAGCCTCTGCCCAATCCTTTCATCACGCACGAACTGTATAATTTCGATTCGGAGAAAATCGTTTCGGCCATACGCAGTTGCGGGCTTTCGCTGTCAAGAGAGAGCAAGGTACACCTTTTGTTCATCCCGTCATACCTTGACGGGCAGGACGGGATAATAAACGTGCCTTACTATGATTTCCTTACCGCCTCAGACTACTGCGTGTACCCGTCTTATTACGAGCCTTGGGGCTACACTCCGCTCGAGAGCATAGCGTTCGGAATCCCGTGTCTGACAACCGACCTGAGCGGCTTCGGCCAGTGGGTCAACACACAGGTAGGGCATCAGGCGATATTGTCGGACGGTGTGGCGGTAATCCAGAGGACAGACCGCAACTATGACCAGTGCGCCCGCGAGATAGCCGTTTCCATACAGGGCATATCCATGCTGTCGGAACAGGAGTACTGCCGAATACAGGAGGCCGCCCGCAGCCTGTCGCTGAAAGCCCAGTGGAAAGATTTCATAAAACACTACCTTGACGCCTACACGCTGGCACTGAAATACAATGCAGCCAAGAAAGAACAACACTCACTATAACCGTACTCTAAAATAAAAGACAAGAACAAATGAACGTGAAAGTAAGCAATGTGAACACTCCCGATTGGAAAACCCTGATTGTTCAGGCGAACATACCGAAAGAGTTGTCAAAATTGGAAGAAATGTCAAGGAATCTGTGGTGGACATGGAATTCCGATGCCTACAATCTTTTCCGCAGCATAAAGGAGGAACTTTTCATCCAGAAGAAAGAAAACGTCATTGAAGTCCTTGCCGGGCTTTCCTACGAAGAGCTGACCGCCCTCAGCAAAGACAAGGTTTTCGTGGGGCGCATGAACAAAGTGTATGAGCAGTTCAAGTCATACATGACGGCGCAGCCCGACAAGAGCCGTGCGTCCGTGGCGTATTTCTGCATGGAATACGGGCTCACCCATTTTCTCAAAATCTACTCCGGCGGGCTCGGCATACTTGCCGGCGACTACCTCAAGGAAGCATCCGACAGCAACACCGATCTGGTGGGCGTGGGCCTGCTGTACCGTTACGGGTATTTCACTCAGGAACTGGCGATGGACGGCACCCAGATTGCAAAATACGAGCCGCAGGACTTTGACCAGTTGCCCTACCAAAAAGTACTGGACAACAACGGCAACCAGCTTGTCATAGGCGTGCCGTTTCCTTACGCCACCGTGTATGCAAACGTGTGGAAAGTGGCCGTGGGACGCGTCTCCCTCTACCTGCTGGACACCGACAATCACCTCAACTCGGAATTTGACAAAAAGATCACCCACACCCTGTATGGCGGTGACTGGGAGAACAGAATCAAGCAAGAATACCTGTTGGGCATAGGGGGAATGCAACTCCTTGACCAGCTTGGAATCAAACGCGACGTTTACCACTGTAACGAGGGCCACGCCGCCCTCTGCAACCTCTACCGCCTCGTGAAGTACGTGGAGCAGGGGCTGACATTCAACCAGGCTCTTGAACTGGTACGCGCATCAGGTCTGTATACGGTCCACACGCCGGTGCCTGCTGGCCACGACTACTTTGACGAGGAACTGACGATGAAGTATCTCGGCGCTTATGCCGAAAAACTCGGCATAAGCTGGGACGACCTCATCGGACTGGGCAGGACAAATCCCGACGACAAGGGCGAACGCTTCTGCATGTCCACGTTCTGCTGCAAGACATGCCAGGAAATAAACGGAGTGTCGAAACTGCACGGCAAGGTCAGCCAAAACATGTTCAACGACATCTGGAAAGGCTATTTCCCATCGGAGAACCACGTCGGCTATGTTACCAACGGCGTACACCTTCCCACATGGGCTTCGCGCGAATGGAAGTCACTATACGAAAAATATTTCGGCGAGGACTTCTACCTTGACCAGAGCAATCCGAAAGTATGGGAGAAAATCTACGAGGTGCCTGATGAGGAGATATGGGACTTGCGCATAGAGCTGAAGACCAAACTCATCAGTTACATACGCGGCCGTTTCCGCAAGACTTGGCTGAAGAACCAGGGCGACCCCTCGCGTGTCGTATCGCTGCTTGACAAAATCAACCCCAACGCCCTGCTGATAGGCTTCGGACGCCGCTTTGCGACCTACAAACGCGCCCACCTGCTTTTTACCGACCTTGAACGTCTCAAGAAGATTGTCAACAACCAGGACTACCCCGTACAGTTTATTTTCACGGGTAAGGCTCACCCCGCAGACGGTGCAGGCCAGGGACTTATCAAAAAGATATACGACATCAGCCAGTCTCCGGAGTTCCTCGGCAAAATCCTCTTTCTGGAAAACTACGACATACAACTCTCACGCCGTCTCCTCTCGGGTGTAGACATCTGGATGAACACCCCCACGAGACCACTGGAGGCCTCCGGCACATCGGGCGAGAAAGCCCTGATGAACGGATTGCTTAACCTGTCGGTTCTTGACGGCTGGTGGCTCGAAGGATACCGCGAGGGCGCGGGCTGGGCTCTGACAGAGAAGCGCACATACCAGAACCAGGACTATCAGGACCGTCTCGACGCGTCTACAATCTACAGTCTGCTGGAGCGCGAGATAATCCCCCTCTACTATTCACGCAACAAGAAAGGGCTTTCCGTTTCGTGGGTTCACGCCATCAAGAACTCCATAGCACAGATTGCGCCGCACTATACGATGAAGCGGCAACTCGATGACTACTACGACAAGTTCTACAACAGGATGGCAGACCGTTTCCACTACATCAGCAAGGATGACAATGCCAAAGCCAAGGAGATTGTGGCATGGAAAGAGGCTGTTGCATCCAAATGGAACGACATCAACATCGTTGCCGTAGAGGTCAACGGCGGCACCGCCCCGAACTCTGCCATCAGCGGCGTGAAAAACACCGTTGTGGTGAAAGCCGACACTGCCGGCATAGAGGACTCCATAGGCATTGAACTGGTCACCATCGCAACAGACAGCGAAGGCAAGAACTATGTATATGATGTCATGCCATTTGACTTGACCGGTCACGAGAACGGGCTCTCCGTATACCAGCTCACGAGCACCATTGACAATGCGGGCAGCTTCAAATATGCCTACCGTCTGTATCCCAAGAACAGCGAACTGCCACACCGTCAGGATTTCTGCTATGTGAAATGGTTCTGATACTGTTTCAAGTGCCGGTTCTGTCACTTGAAACAATAAAGCCGCATTCAACGTTTACAGCGTTGAGTGCGGCTTTATAAGTTCAAGAAATTCGTTGCGGGTTGCCTTGTTGTTGAAAGCGCCGGTAAAGTCGCTGGTAGTGGTTATGGAGTTCTGCTTCTCCACCCCGCGCATCTGCATGCACATATGCTTCGCCTCTATGACAACCATCACTCCCAGAGGGTTGAGTGACTCCTGAATGCAGTCCTTGATTTGTGTTGTCATCCGTTCCTGCACCTGCAGCCTGTGTGAGAAGATGTCAACCACACGCGCTATTTTGCTGAGCCCTGTGATGTAACCGTTGGGTATATAAGCCACGTGGGCCTGTCCGTAGAACGGAAGAAGATGATGCTCGCACAAAGAATAGAAGTTTATCTCCTTCACTATGACCATCTGGCTGTAGTCCTCCTTGAACTTTGCCGAATGCAGTACGGCCATAGGGTCCATTCTGTATCCTTGAGTCAAGGTCATCATAGCCTTTGCAACCCGCGAAGGAGTCCTTTTCAGTCCCTCGCGGGACGGAACTTCGCCCAAAAGCTGCAATTCCCTGCGAAAAATATGCTCAAGCTCTTCAAGTGTTTTTGCTGAATGTTCCTGTTGTTCCATATTGATAAAAGCCTGTTCGTTGCGGCAGACAACAAGGCCCGGTGTCAGTTGCCGTATATTTTGACTTTCGATTTCACCACAATCATTTCAGAAGTCCGGACAGAACCTTCCTCCTTCACCTCTCTTATAAACTCGTATGCTTCCGCCTGTGTGGCGAAATCGCCTGCGGTGCATATCCAATGGGGCGACACGAAATGCATGTATACGGAGACATTCGGAAAAAGCCTCTTGAACTCCCGGCCTTTCAGCTGCGCCTCTTCCTTGCCTTCGCGCGTGCCACTTCCCGTAAAGAACTTCACCCGGTATCCCTGAACATAGCGGACACCCTTGGCGGAGGTGTTTGCAAGTCTAGACTGCGGTTTGGCTTCTTTCTCCGCAGTCTTGCCACCGGACTGCACCATTGTGTTTCCCGGCGTGGCCGCATCGTTTCCCACTGTTTTGACATCCGGCTCCCTGCCGTTGACCAAAAAATCTATCGTCCTGTCCTGTTTAAGTACGACAGCAGTCTTCTTCCGCAGCCTTTCGGTGAAAGTCAGCCTTGCGCCTGCGGTAACGGAACTTGCCGCAAACAGCCAGATCGCAATGAGTCGCGTGACGAGAGTTTTCTTCATGACAGGAGGCAGAATATGTTATAGCCAGAGATTGCGTAGCAACACGGCAGTGCCGCCGGCTCCATCGCCCGCTCCGACTTGTCTGCGCAAAGGTACTTAAAACTTGGACAAACGGTGCATAATTATCCGGAAAACGCAAAAAAACACGTGCAGAGCCGCTCCATTACACCCATAGAACGGCTCTGCATGATAAAAATCCGGACGGCACTATGCCTTCCAGGCGTCAATTATACCTTTGAAATCCGCTGCCTTGAGAGCGGCTCCGCCAATAAGCCCACCGTCAACATCAGGCTTGGCAAACAATTCCTTTGCGTTTCCGGGTTTACAGCTGCCTCCGTATTGGATTGTCGTGTTTTCCGCAACGTCCGCCCCAAACTGTCTGGCTATTTCAGAACGGATGAACGCATGCATCTCCTGTGCCTGCTCGGCCGTTGCCGTCTTTCCAGTCCCTATGGCCCACACCGGCTCGTATGCGAGCACGACATTGGAGAACTGCTCGGGAGTAAGGTCATAAAGAGAACCTGCAAGCTGGGCGGCAACGACCTCGTTCTGACGGCCGGCTTCACGCTCTTCAAGGACTTCGCCAACGCAGAAGATTACCTTAAGCCCGTTGGCAAGGGCGAGATTCACTTTCTCTTTGAGGATTTCCGGCGTTTCGCCATAGTATGCGCGGCGTTCGGAGTGACCGAGAATCACATATTCCGCTCCGGTGCTCTTTACCATGGCGGCACTGACTTCGCCTGTGTAAGCACCCTTTTCCTTGTCGGCACAGTTCTCTGCGCCAAGTTTGATAATGCCGTTGTCCAGCATCGGGGCGATTGTTGCCAAATGGATAAACGGAGTACAGATGATCACTCCGCAGTTTGGCCTGTCGGCTGAAAGAATCCCGTTAAGTTCCTCTGCAAGGGCAACACCCTCTTGTAGGGTCATGTTCATTTTCCAGTTGCCCGCAACAATTTTTTTTCTCATGTTTTTGTTGTTTGTATTAGGGTTTGACATTAAGTGTTTTGTTTTCTTTTGAAGACTGCGTTTCCGCAGGAAGTCGGCCGCGTGCGCCAACAAGATGACAACCGCCATCGGGAGCAGATACCACAGCAGGATGCGCAGCAAGGTCTCCTCTTTTTCCCTTGCGGTTGTTTCAAATTGCCTGATGGAGACAGTGCTGTCCTGTATCACCGGCAAGTCGTTGCAGCTCCATTTGTTGCGGATTATACCGTCGCGCAGAAGCACCAAGCCCGGATTGGACCTTATGACAGTCTGCAGCACAGTACAGTCCGCCTCCAGAATCGGATATTGTATGTCATTGTCATCGCCCCACTTTTCCATTTCCGCCGAGGGCGAGGATGTCAGGCAGAACATCCGGAATCCATGGTCAACGCACCAGTCGTTAATGGCATTGAGGTTTTCAGTCACACTTGTATCGGTTTCGTCCAGACGGGGACAAACGACCAGAAAGACTGCCCGTTTATCCATCAGGATGTTTGCCGTACAGTCGTTGCCGGCGGTATCAGTGACCCAAAAATCAAGAGGCGTGTGACCTTCTTCAATACGGGCTGGAAAGACCGCTTCCCTCAGATTGGTGCCGATGCTGTAAGGGCGGAAATCCATCAGGGGAAGACTATAGATGGAGCGCAAGGAAAAAACCAGAATGAAGACACACGTATACAATGACAACAACCAATGCCAACCTACGGGAACGAACAATACCGTTTTGCGATGATTGTAGTAGAACACGACAGACAACGCCAACAGTACAACATTTTTCAGCAGAGTCTGGAAATCCGTCAGGACAATGGCGTCTCCGAAACAGCCACAGTCCGCCACGGGGTGGAAAACGGCCTGCAAGAGGGAAAGGAGCGTAAACGCGACAACGATGACCAATGTTGCGACAGCACAGAATTTCCTCCTTATGCCGAGCACCAGATAAACTCCCATGACAAACTCCACGGAGACTATCGCCACACTTGCAACAACCGGAACGTCGATCCACGAAGGAAAGGACAGGTGGACAGCCCTGAAATATCCCCCGAGCTTATAGCTGAACCCTGTAGGGTCTATCGCCTTTACAAAGCCGGAAAACACAAACACCATACCAAGCAACACGCGTACTGCCGTGTAGGAAAAGCCTCGTAAGTGTTTTGCTGCCGTCATTTCTGTCTGTTAACTTGTGTGGTTTTATGCCGTGCGGAGAAAAGAGCCCATGACCAACGCCGTTTCATCCTGCAACGCGAAAGCAACAGCCCTTGGATTGGAGACCCCTGTCGCTTTAACTATGTTCCCGGGGTTTCAAACTGAAGTTTTATGATGGCAAATACCGAATAGTTCAACATATCCAGATAATTGGCATCAACACCTTCGCTGACAAGCGTGTGTCCGTGGAGTTCCTCAATCTGTTTTGTTCTGAAAACCTTCATGAGGATAAGGTCGGTATAAGAACTGATCCGCATCATTCTCCACGCTTCATCATAGTCGTGGTTCTTGCGCACCATCAACTCGTATGCTTTTTTTGCATACTTGTCGTACTCCTGCATTGCCTGCTGCGCGGTCAAATCCTGTTTGTCCGCAACTCCGAGTGAAAGTTGAATCAGACCGACAATGCTGTAGTTGACTATTCCTATGAACTCGGCCAACTCGCTTTCGCCGACAAGATTGTCGACTTTCATTTGCAGGGTACGTATGCGGTTGGCCTTGATATAGATCTGGTCTGTCAACGACTGCGGGCGCATGATCCGCCAAGCGGCACCGTAATCGTGCAGCTTCTTCTCGAAAACGCCCCTGCACAATTCCATTGCCTCCTCAAACTGCTTGTCTGTATCGGTCATAACGTTCTATTTTTGCGCAAAGGTACTAATTTCCCTGCACCTATCAGAAGCGTGTTTTAAAAATTCCGCACACCAAGAACAATACCGGGCTTTTTGTCCGGGCCAGCGGCTTATTTGTGGCAAAACGGCTTGCAGCTTTCACTAAGTTTCACGAACTTTGTAAGTATATTATGCATGTGTTTACAGCCGATGCCTACAAACGAATTTGAACTTCTGTCACAGTTCAGGCCCACTGGCGACCAGCCTGAAGCCATCCGCCAACTGACAGACGGGATACTAAGGGGGGAAAAAGCCCAGGTACTGCTTGGAGTGACGGGGTCCGGAAAGACCTTTACGATTGCTAACGTCATCAAAAACATAGGGCGTCCCACCCTTATTCTCAGCCACAACAAGACTCTCGCCGCACAACTGTATCAGGAGTTCAAGAATTTTTTCCCGCACAATGCCGTGGAATACTATGTAAGCTATTACGACTACTACCAACCGGAAGCATACATTCCGTCCACAGGGAAATACATTGAAAAGGAACTGCTAATCAACGACGAGATAGACAAGCTGAGAATCGCCGCGACAAGCGCACTTCTTTCCGGGCGCAGAGATGTGATTGTAGTCAGTTCCGTATCGTGCATATACGGGATGGGAAATCCAAGCGCATTCTACGAAAAGGTGATCTGTGTCAATGCCGGGCAACGGATAAGCAAGAACAAGCTTGAACGGGACTTGGTTTCCAGTCTCTACACGAGGAACGACCTTGACCTGACACGCGGTTTTTTCAGGGTGAAAGGAGACACCATAGACATAGCGCTGGCTTACTCCGACACCATACTGAGGATACAGATGTGGGATGACGAAATAGACAGCATACAGGAACTGGACTCCACGACATTCCAGACCGTCAACAATTTTGACAGCTATAAAATCTACCCCGCAAACCTGTTCATCACATCCGACAACACCGTTGCCGCTGCAACAAAACAAATAGAAGACGACTTGTGGGAACAGGAAGAAATGTTCAGAAGAGAGGGCAAACTGACGGAGGCAGAACGTCTGCATGAAAGGGTGACCTATGACGTACAGATGATCAGAGAACTCGGACGCTGCAGCGGCATAGAGAACTACAGCCGTTATTTTGACGGAAGAAAACCGGGGACACGCCCCTACTGTCTTTTGGACTTTTTCCCCAGAGATTTCCTTACGGTAATTGACGAGAGCCACGTTACCGTGGGTCAGATCAGCGGAATGTACGGCGGCGACAGAAGCCGCAAAGAAAACCTTGTGGAATATGGCTACAGGCTGCCAGCGGCTTTTGACAACCGCCCGTTGAAATTTGCCGAATTCCAAGAACTCACAAACCAAACCATATACATCAGTGCGACACCCGCAGACTATGAACTGAACGAAGCGGGAGGTGTCGTCGTGGAACAACTCATCCGTCCGACGGGATTGCTGGATCCAAAAATTGTCGTGCGGCAAAGCGAGAACCAGATAGACGATCTGATGGAAGAAATCGCAGTGAGAAAAGAGCGCAATGAGCGCGTTCTGGTTACGACCATTTCAAAGCAGTCAGCCGAAGACCTTACCGAATATCTTCTGAACTCGGGTGTCAAAGTCAACTACATACACTCTGACGTTGACACGATAGACAGGGTGAACATACTAAAATCACTCAGGGAGGGTGATATTGATGTTCTTGTCGGCGTTAATCTGCTGCGCGAAGGACTAGACCTCCCCGAAGTGTCTCTGGTTGCGATACTTGATGCAGACAAAAGCGGCTTTCTGCGCGATGCCCGCTCGCTGACCCAAACCGCAGGCCGGGCGGCCAGAAACGTACACGGACTGGTAATAATGTATGGAGACTCCGTCTCTTCCGCAATGCAAGAAGTGATGGAAGAAAGCGAGCGAAGACGCTCAAAACAAATCGCATACAACAAGGCGCACAACATAACGCCCTCACCCATAAAGAAAGCCATCAATGCCGATCTCGCAAAAAGCGGGAACACGACATTGTTCCAAGATACAATAGACGGTTCCATCCGCAATATGGTAGCAGAAGACGATATGAGCTATGGTTTTGAGGATGAGACAGAAGACAGCCTCAAACAAAAGATGGAGAAAGCTGCAAAAAACCTTGACTTTATCCTTGCTGCCAAATACAGGGACGAATTGTTAAAACTCAAATCCCGCAAATGATATTTTATTTTTCGGCGACAGGGAACTCCAAAGCCGCAGCAAAAGCACTGGAAAGAGAATTGGGCGACAGGGCTGTCAGCATCACAGACTTCAAGGAGTCATGCCCGTCCCACTGTGCAGCCGCATGGCCGTCTTTGGGCATCGTGTTTCCTGTCTACGGATGGAATCCGCCCTCCGTTGTGTATGAGTTTCTGGACAGTTTGTTTTGCCTTGGCATAAGTACGGATTACCTGTATCTTGTCGCCACTTGCGGGGATGACATCGGGATGGCCGACAAACGGATGTATGAATTCTTGCGCCGCCACAACATGAAGTGCGACTCCGCTTTTTCCATAACAATGCCGAACACGTATGTCTGTTTGCCCGGATTTGACGTGGACAAGGAAGATGTCAGACAGGACAAACTTACCGGATTCCATGACCGCATTACGCATATCGCGAGTCAGATAAAAGCCAGAAACCATACGGTATCGGTAAACAGAGGGGCGTTCCCACGAATAAAGACAGGTCTCCTCGGCTGGTTGTTCGCCAAGTTTCTGATGACGGACAGATATTTTCACACAACGGACACGTGCACCCTATGCAAGAAATGTATCACAGTATGTCCGCGCCACAACATCAGTATCTCATACAACAAAATAAAGTGGAACAAAAACTGCTCCGGCTGTCTGGCCTGTTATCACCACTGCCCCAACAGAGCTGTCAGGTTCGGAGTTTTCAGCGACAACAAAGGACAATATTGTCTTGACAAATACAGACAAGAACTGAAAATCTGACCAAATTTGGATTTGCAGTCCTACAAACAAATCAGATACGAAACG
>CAVHBF010000003.1:17437-22107 GCA_963634195.1 Bacteroides thetaiotaomicron
TGTCCGACCGGTATCGGCTTTGCAGCTGTTCGCCGACCCTACTCCATACCATATTCCTGCCATGACTTGATTGCCAAGTCGTCGAGAGAGAGAGAGCAGAAAGCGTTGATGAACGCCGTTGCCAAACGGGCGTTTGTGATCAGCGGAATATTCAAGTCTATAGAGGCCCGGCGCACCTTGTAGCCATTGGTCAGTTCCTTTGGGGTAAGGTCTTTCGGAATGTTGACCACCATGTCTATCTTATGGCCGTGAAGCAAATCAAGTGCCTGTGGCGTGCCCTCTTCACTGGGCCAGTATGTCTTCGTGTTCATAACGCCATTGGTGCTGAGGAAATCGCTCGTTCCACCCGTGGCATACAGCTGGTAGCCGTGTCTGACAAGCGTCTTGCACGCATCGAGCATGGAGGCCTTCTGCTTGGGAGTGCCGGATGAAACAAGTATGGACTTCTCCGGTATACGCATACCCACGGAAAGCATGCTCTTGAGCAATGCATGTGCGGAACTGTCACCCAAGCATCCGACCTCGCCCGTTGACGACATGTCTACGCCAAGGACAGGATCTGCATTTTGAAGTCTGTTGAAAGAGAACTGCGAAGCCTTGATTCCGACATATTCCAAATCAAACAAATTCCGCGCCGGAGCCTCTACGGGAATGTTGAGCATGACACGCGTGGCCATCTCTATGAGATTAATCTTCAAGACTTTGCTGACAAACGGAAAAGACCTTGAAGCGCGCAAGTTGCATTCTATCACCTTTATGTCGTTGTCCTTGGCAAGATACTGGATATTGAACGGACCGGAAATGTTAAGTTCTCTGGCTATCTTGCGGGAGATCTTCTTGATGCGCCTTACTGTTTCAACATACAATTTCTGTGGGGGAAACTGTATTGTCGCATCGCCGGAATGAACTCCCGCAAACTCGACATGTTCAGAAATGGCATAAGCCACAATATTTCCGTTTTGCGCAACGGCATCCATTTCAATTTCCTTGGCATCTTCAAGGAACTTGCTTACGACAACCGGATGTGTCTTGCTCACATTGGCCGCAAGCTGAAGGAAACGCTCCAGTTCTTCCTTGTTGGAGCACACGTTCATCGCTGCCCCAGACAGCACATAGCTCGGTCTTACAAGTACGGGGAAACCAACGTGGTCTATGAACCCGTTGATGTCATCCATATTGGTGAGAGCAGCCCACTCCGGCTGGTCTACTCCTATACGGTCCAGCATGGCAGAGAATTTGTCACGGTCTTCTGCGTTGTCAATGTCCTTGGCAGAGGTGCCGAGGATAGGTACGCTCTGCGAGTCAAGGCGCACCGCAAGGTTGTTCGGGATCTGCCCGCCCGTAGACACGACAACGCCATAGGGGGTCTCAAGTTCTATGATGTCCATTACGCGCTCGAACGTAAGTTCATCAAAATACAGGCGGTCACACATGTCATAGTCCGTGGAGACTGTTTCGGGATTGTAATTGATCATTACCGAACGATACCCCTCACGGCGTATGGTATCAAGAGCCTGCACACCGCACCAGTCAAACTCAACGGACGATCCTATGCGGTACGCCCCCGAACCAAGCACCACAACAGAACGGCGGTCCATCTCATACTTTATGTCATGGGCCACTGCACTGTATGTCACATAAAGATAGTTGGTCTGGGCGGGATATTCAGCGGCGAGAGTGTCAATTTGCTTGACATAAGGGAAAATTCCCATCAACTTCCGTTTGGAACGCACCAACAGCATCGCCTTGTCAATGACCATGCTTTTTTCCATTCCAAGCTCACGTGCGATTTGGAAGTCGGAGAAACCCTGCTGTTTTGCCTTCAGCAAAAGCCCATACTCAAGCCTGTTGATATTACCGCACTCCTGCAACTGTCTGGCGGTATCGCTGATATGGCGCAGCCTCTGCAGAAACCAGCAGTCTATGCGTGTGAGTTCATGAATCCGTTCCACAGAATACCCTTGGTGCAAAGCCTCCGCAATAACCAGCAACCGCTTGTCGGTTGGTTCTTTGAGCGACTCGTCAATATCGTTTATACGAACCTCATGGTTTCCCTCAAAACCATGTATGCCCTGCCCTATCATGCGCATCCCTTTTTGGATGGCCTCTTCAAAAGTCCGTCCGATAGCCATCACCTCGCCAACAGACTTCATGCTGGATCCCAGCTCCCGGTCTACTCCGCGGAATTTGCCAAGATCCCAGCGGGGAAGTTTGCATACGACATAGTCCAATGCCGGTTCAAAAAAAGCACTTGTTGTACGGGTAACGGAGTTGTTGAGTTCAAAAAGCCCGTATCCCAAGCCGAGCTTCGCCGCCACAAAAGCCAGCGGATAACCCGTGGCTTTGGATGCCAATGCCGAAGAACGGCTCAACCGCGCATTGACCTCTATGACGCGATAGTCCTCCGACTCGGGGTCAAGGGCGTACTGCACGTTACACTCGCCGACAATGCCGACATGGCGCACTATCTTGATAGCCAGCGCACGCAGCTTGTGGTACTCGGAGTTTGTAAGAGTCTGCGAGGGGGCGACAACGATGGACTCTCCCGTATGGATACCAAGAGGGTCGAAGTTTTCCATATTACAAACGGTGATACAGTTGTCGTACTGATCACGTACAACCTCATACTCAACCTCTTTCCATCCCTTGAGGCTCTTTTCCACAAGAACCTGCGGAGAAAACGAAAAAGCCTTTTCGCAAACAGTCTGAAGCTCTGCCTCCGTGTCGCAGAAGCCAGAACCCAACCCTCCCAAGGCATAGGCGGCTCTCACGATGACAGGATAGCCAAGGTCGCGGGCGGCAGACTTCGCCGCCGCTATGTCAAGACAGGCATGGCTTTTGATTGTCTTCACGTCAATTTCGTTGAGTCGCTTCACAAACAGTTCACGGTCTTCCGTGTCCATTATGACACTGACAGGAGTGCCCAACACGCGGACGTTATATTTGTCAAGAATCCCCGAGCGCGACAGTTCCACGCCGCAATTCAAGGCTGTCTGTCCGCCAAAAGACAGCAGAATGCCGTCAGGACGTTCTTTCTCTATGACTTTCTCAACAAAAAACACCGTTACAGGCAAAAAATATATTTGGTCGGCCACGCCCTCCGATGTCTGCACTGTCGCGATGTTCGGATTGATGAGTACCGTCTGTATCCCTTCCTCTTTCAAGGCTTTCAGAGCCTGAGAGCCGGAATAGTCAAATTCGCCGGCCTCGCCGATTTTCAGAGCACCCGAACCGAGCAGGAGCACTTTTTTTATCTTGTCGTCACGCATAAAGTATTCTGTTTGTTTTTCAAATGTTCGTTTTGCTGCATCTGCATATTATGCCATACACAGGCTAAAGGGTTTCAAGCATCTTGGCGAAATCGTCAAAGAGAAATTCCGTATCAACGGGGCCGCTGCAGGCCTCGGGGTGAAATTGTACCGAAAACCACGGCTTTGTCGTATGCTTTACGCCTTCATTACTGCCGTCATTCATATTTTCGAACAGAGGTTTCCAATCGCATGGCAGTGTCCGGCTGTCTACGGCATACCCGTGGTTTTGGCTTGTCACAAAACAACGGTTGGTTCCTACCATCCTGACCGGCTGGTTATGGCTTCTGTGCCCGTACTTCAACTTGTATATCGTTGCACCGGCGGCCTTTGAGAGCAACTGGTTGCCCATGCATATGCCCATTATCGGTTTTGCATCGGCATTGCCAAGAAACCTGCGTATGTTGTCTACTGTCCTCACACACATATCGGGATCGCCCGGACCGTTGGCCAGAAAAAGCGCATCGCATTCCAGAGTGTTGAAATCATAGTCCCACGGAACACGGACCACTTCCAGATTCCTGCGTACAAGGCAACGGATTATGTTGTGTTTCACGCCACAGTCAACCAGCACCACCTTGTGCAGCCCCCCCTCGTTGTAACGGACAATCTCCTTACAACTTACTTTTTCCACATAGTTCACGCCTTCGTATCGGGCTGTCGGAACATTATCAGGCTCGTCGTCAAAGATAATCTTGCCCATCATCACTCCGTGTTCACGCAATGTCTTGGTCAACTCACGTGTGTCAATGCCTGTCACTCCGGGTATCTTTTCGCGTTTCAACCAATCGGCCAAGCTCTCGTTTGCATTCCAATGGGAATATTCATCACTGTATTCACTGACGATGATCGCCTTGGCGTAGATGCGGTCGCTCTCCATGAATGTGGCAATACCGTTGGAATCCATCGAGAACTGCGGCACGCCGTAATTGCCAATCAGAGGATAAGTCATAACCATGAGTTGCCCCGCATAGGAAGGATCTGTAAGGCTTTCCGGATAACCCGTCATTGCCGTGTTAAAGACAACCTCACCGGCAACCGGCGTTTCATGACCAAACGATTTCCCTTTAAAAGAAGTTCCGTCATCAAGCACGAGTGTAACGTTTCGCATCGCTATTCAATATGATTTTATTTGTGGTCAATAATTATTTTCCATATAGTCTATAAAGGCCTGGTTCACCCTTGCGTTGCCTCCCGGTGTCGGATAATGTCCGCTGAAATACCAGTCGCCGGAGTGGTCGGGACAGGCTTTGTGGAGGTTTTCAAGAGTCTGATACACTATCACGACCTCTGCCCGAACATTTTCCGAACGAAGCATCTGCGCCATCTTTGCGGAGATTTGTTCCTGGCTGAAAGGCTCAT
>CAVHBF010000003.1:22117-27449 GCA_963634195.1 Bacteroides thetaiotaomicron
CACCATTTTCTCCTTCGGCAAATTCTGCTGTTTCTTGCATTTTGCATAGACTTCTTCTATAAGCCTTCCGTTACCGCTTTCCTTGAGCATTTCCATCGTAGCCCGGAAAGCAATGAATTCGTTCATCCGGCTCATGTCTATACCGTAGTAGTCCGGATACCTGACTTGTGGCGAAGAGGAAACAATTACTATCTTCTTGGGTCTCAAGCGGTCAAGTATCAATATGATGCTCTCTTTCAGCGTCGTGCCCCTAACTATGGAATCGTCGATAATTACCAGATTGTCAACATCGGGAACAAGACTGCCGTAAGTGATGTCATAGACGTGTGCCGCAAGTTCGTTCTTTTCGGTTCCTTCTGCAATGAAAGTCCTCAGTTTTATATCTTTCCACGCCACTTTTTCGCTGCGTACACGCCGGCTCAGAATCTTCATGACTTCTTCGGTGGCAGTATTGTCCCCCAATGCTGCTATGCGGTGTGCCTTTTCTTTGTCAAAATGTTCGTTGAGACCCTCTATCATTCCATAGAAAGCAGCTTCTGCCGTGTTGGGAATAAACGAGAAAACCGTATGCTCAATATCATTGTCAATGGCTTTAAGTATCGAGTCCACCAGAAAACGGCCGAGATTCTTCCGCTCCTGATAGATGTCCCTGTCACTGCCTCTACTGAAATATATACGTTCAAAAGAGCACTGTTTCTTTTCACGCGGCTCAAGAATCTGCTCTGTCCTCACCTCCCCCCTGCGGTTAACTATCAGGGCCTGTCCCGGAAGCAACTCCTTGACATCGCTACAGTCACAAAACAATGTGGTCTGTATTACAGGACGCTCGGAAGCCACAACCACCTGTTCTTCGTCGCAATACCAAAAAGCGGGACGTATCCCCCACGGGTCACGCATGGCAAACATCTCTCCGCTGCCCGTTGTTCCGCATATGACAAATCCTCCGTCCCACAGACGGGAAGATGACCGCAACACATTGGCAATGTCAATATTGTCCTCAATATACCGCGTTATCTCCTGTTCGCACAACCCTTTCTGCTTGCCTTCCTGATAGAGTCGCTGACTTTCCATATCAAGCCTGTGACCAATCTGTTCAAGCAGGATGAAGGTGTCCGAGTATGCCCGGGGGTGTTGCCCGTCCTTCACTATATGTTCAAAAATTTCCTGAACGTTGGTCATGTTGAAATTACCGCACAGGCACAGGTTGCGCGCCTTCCAGTTGTTGCGGCGCATAAACGGATGGACATAAGAAAGGCCACTCTTGCCGGTAGTACTGTACCGCAGGTGGCCCATATATATCTCGCCGGCAAACGAGCAGCGTTCTTTGATGTAATTGATATCAACGCCAGAAAAAGAAAATGACGACCTCAATTCCCCGTGCAGTTTGGAGAAAATTTCTTTTATCGCCGAGGCCCCCAATGCCCTTTCCCTGAACATATAGTCACTGCCAGGCATGGCTGTCATCTTCACGCAGGCGACACCGGCCCCCTCCTGCCCCCTGTTGTGCTGCTTCTCCATAAGCAGGTAGAG
The DNA here is from genome assembly GCA_963634195.1 of Bacteroides thetaiotaomicron. GTDB lineage: Bacteria > Bacteroidota > Bacteroidia > Bacteroidales > Bacteroidaceae > UBA6382. The sequence goes on from CAVHBF010000003.1 coordinate 23,648, forward strand.
CTCATCGAGGCCTTTGGTCCATGTCCCGTATTTTTCCTGAAAATACTCAAGCGGTTTGAGCAGACGTACCATCGCGACTCCACACTCGTGTTTCAAGGGTTCCATAGGCAGTAATCTTACACCAACTCTTTAACTGAAAATTTCTGCAAAAGTACGAAGTTTCTCCAAAACATTATGAAAAAGCTGTTGCCAATTTCAGTTTGTCAAACTTTTTTTGACTTACAGTGCAATTTTTCTATTTTTAACGTGTCTGCATCAAGCTGTCGCATGTATGCCAAAAGCTCCCGCCCCTTTCGGGACGAGAGCTTTTATATTTGTCCAATCAAAAATCCGCCGATTTGGGAGTGCGGGGGAAAGGAATGACGTCACGGATGTTCTGCATGCCTGTAACAAACAAAATCAGCCGTTCGAAACCCAATCCGAAACCGCCATGGGGACAGGTGCCGAAACGACGGGTGTCAAGATACCACCACATATCCTTCATCGGAATGTTGCGTTCATTGATTTCATTCATCAGCTTGTCATAGTTTTCTTCCCTGATGGAACCTCCTATGATTTCTCCGATTTGAGGGAACAACACATCGGTTCCCTGAACGGTCTGCTCCATCTTCTTTCCGCCAATCTCAGGGATCTCTTCATCAATTTTCATGTAGAAAGCCTTGATCTTCTTGGGGTATTTGGTCATGATTACTGGTTTCCTGAAATATTCTTCCACCAGATAACGCTCATGTTCAGAAGCGAGGTCTTCGCCCCAATCACACGGGAACTCAAATTTCTTCCCCTTTCTGACAGCCTCTTGCAGAATCTCTATGCCCTCGGTATAGGACAAACGTACGAAATCCGTGCCAACCACACCGTTCAGGCGGTCTAACAGGCTTTTGTCAATCATTTTGTTCAGAAATTCCAGATCGTCCTTGCAGTTGTCCAAAGCCCATTGAACGCAGTATTTGATGAAATCTTCCTCCAGATCCATCAGGTCGTCAAGGTCTATGAATGCCACTTCCGGCTCTATCATCCAGAATTCCGCAAGATGGCGTGGCGTATTGCTGTTCTCCGCCCTGAACGTTGGGCCAAAAGTATATATCGCGCCCAAGGCTGTAGCACCGAGTTCTCCCTCAAGCTGTCCGGAAACCGTCAACGATGTCTGCTTTCCGAAGAAATCATCACTGTAGTCAATCTTGCCGTCTTCGCTTTTCTTTATGTCATACAGGTTCTTGGTGGTGACCTGAAACATCTGGCCTGCACCCTCGCAGTCACTTGCCGTAATCAACGGGGTGTGGAAATAGACATAGCCGTGTTTGTGGAAGTAGGTGTGTATCGCCATTGCCATGTTGTGGCGAATACGCATCACAGCACCAAAAGTATTCGTGCGCAAGCGCATATGCGCGTGCTGTCGCATATACTCGAACGTCTGTCCTTTTTTCTGCATCGGGAAATCGGCGTCGCAAGTACCAAGCACCTCTATGGCTTCGGCCTGAATTTCCGTAGCTTGCCCCGCACCTATGCTCTTGACTAGAGAGCCGCTGCAAGACAGGCAGGCTCCGGTTGTTATGTTTTTGAGGGTTTCCTCGTCAAACTTGTCAACATCTGCAACAATCTGGATGTTCTTTATTGTAGAGCCATCGTTCAAGGCTATAAAGTTGACGGACTTGCTGCCACGTTTTGTGCGCACCCAGCCCATAACCGTTACTGTAGACCCATAGTCCGTTGACTGCAAGGCATCGATTATCTTTGTTCGTTTCATCTTGTTTTAAACTTTAACCGTTCTCCGTTTCTCGCCGAATCACCGGAGATATCATTCTTTCCTGCACTTGCGGCAATTATTCGTAAGACCCCATGCGGAGGATGTTCACTTCCGCTTCCTCAAGGAAACGCCAGTGACCACGGCGAAGATTTTTCTTGGTAAGCCCGGCAAAATAGACACGGTCCAACTTGACGATTCTGTACCCCAGATTCTCAAAAATACGGCGTACAACACGATTTTTGCCGCTATGGATCTCTATCCCTATCTGCTTGCGATCCGCCTCGCTTACATACTCTATGCGGTCTGCATGGACTTCTCCGTCTTCAAGCATTACACCTTTGAGTATTTTCTGCATGCTGGCAAAACTGACAGGCTTGTTGCAGTAGACATGATATATTTTCTTCTTCGCAAATTTCGGATGCATCATCTTGGCGGCCATTTCACCATCGTTCGTCAGGAGCAGCACACCTGTGGTGTTGCGGTCAAGCCTGCCAACAGGATAAATCCGCTCTGGACAGGCATCCTTTACAAGATCCATTACCGTTTTGCGTCCTTCCGGATCGTCGACAGTGGTCACATAGTCCTTCGGCTTGTTAAGAAGGACATACACCTTGTCCTCAAGGCTGACAGGTTTACCATTGACACACACGCTGTCGGTGCGGAGAACCTTGTGTCCCATTTCCGTGACAACCTCTCCGTTCACGGTTACCTTTCCGTTGGTTATATGCAAGTCTGCCTCACGGCGCGAGCAGACCCCGGCATTGGACAGGTAGCGGTTAAGTCTTATCGGTGCATTTGGATCAACATTTTCCTCTTTGTACCGCAGTACTTTCTGCACATTGCATTTTGCACTTGCGTCATAGTCGGCACTGCGTTGCTGCATGGGGCGGTCTTGCCAATCCTGACGGTTGTCCCTGTGTTCTGCACTGCGCCAAAAGCCCGGCCTCTGGTAGCCCGAACGCTGAAACCTGCCCTGCGGTCTGTAGCCGCCATTGCCATATCCATGGAAACGCTGATCTCCTCTGCCGTAGTTCTTTCCGCGTTGCATACCGTCACCGTCAGAATATGTCCGGTAGCGGTTGTCATCCTGTGCTTGTCTTTCTTCGCCGGGAGCATTCCCTGCCTCGTTGTATTGCGGACGAAACGGATACCCGCTCCTGCCGTATGGCTTGCGATAGCCGTTGTGATACTCATAATCGTGCGTGCGGCGCACAACCTTCTCACCGTAGGGTATCCTCTGTCTGTGAGGTCTGCCGAAAACAGCGTTAGACGCGTGTCCCGGGTCGTCTTGACCGATCTTTTCGTTCTCGTTTTCCATTTGTTTGTTTTTTCGCCTCACGGCGATATTAATATAAGTTTGCTTATTAGATTCCCGTGTAATTATGCGGTGTGATCTGCATCAACTCTGCTTTCACCTCATCACTGACATCAAGACTGCGGATAAAGTCGTGTATGCTTGCCTCTGTTATTGCCTCGTTTGTGCGCGTAAGGGCTTTGAGAGCTTCATAAGGATGCGGGTATGACTCGCGTCTCAAAATGGTCTGGATAGCTTCTGCCACTACAGCCCATTGACCGTCAAGATCCGCCTTGATGCTTTCCTCATGCAGAAGAAGTTTACCCAATCCCTTGAGAGTACTGGCGATTGAAATCATCATGTGGCCGATTGGCACTCCGATATTGCGCAGAACCGTGGAATCCGTCAAATCCCGTTGCAGTCTGCTTATGGGCAGCTTTGCACTCAGGTGTTGAAGGATGGCGTTGGCAATGCCGAGATTCCCTTCCGAGTTTTCAAAATCTATGGGATTGACCTTATGGGGCATCGCACTTGAGCCGACTTCACCCTCCTTGATTTTCTGCTTGAAGTAATTCATTGATATATACTGCCAGAAATCACGGTCAAGGTCAATGATGATGGTATTGATGCGCTTCAGTGCATCGAAGATCTCTCCCAGTCCGTCGTAATTGCTTATCTGCGTGGTGTACTGTTCTCTTTCAAGCCCCAAATGGCGGGCAACAAAGTCGTTGGCTATCTTCTTCCAGTCGTAGGAAGGATATGCC
>CAVHBF010000003.1:27563-47939 GCA_963634195.1 Bacteroides thetaiotaomicron
CTGTAGCTGAAAACCTTGATTTCCTTTCCCAAACGCGTGGGGCTTGCCGGCTGCCCATGGGTCTTCGCAAGCATCGGTATGTCTTTCCACTTCCGGGCGCACGAGTCCAGCTGGTCTATCAGTTCCTGCAATGCCGGAAAATAAACGGCAGACAGGCAGTCCTTGAGCATCAGGGGAAAAGACGTGTTGTTGATATCCTGCGATGTAAGTCCGAAATGAACAAATTCCTTGAAATGTTCCAGATTCCCTATCTCGTCAAACTTCCGCTTTATGAAGTATTCAACTGCCTTCACATCGTGGTTTGTGACTTTTTCTATGTCCTTCACCGTCTGTGCATCGGCTTGTGAGAACCCTTCGTAAATGCTGCGCAATGCCGGAAAGAGCGTGTGGTCAAAAGCCGCAAGCTGGGGCAAGGGCAATTCACAAAGCATTATGAAATATTCTATTTCAACCCTTACACGGTATTTGATCAGGGCGTATTCCGAAAAATATCCGGACAGGCACTCTGTCTTGCCGTGGTAACGACCGTCAATCGGGGTCACTGCTGTCAACGCATTGAATTCCATTGTTTTTTGTTTTTTGAGAAAACCCGCGCAAAGTTACGGACTTTTGGACAAACAGATACGGACTCTCTCTATTTTGTTCTGTATTCAGACCGGTATCGCTTTTGCGGATCCAGCGCAATTCCGCCGATATGAAACGGTCATGCGGAAACACGTGTACAGTATTGGCACTATGCACGGCTAAGCCGGGAGACCGGACTTTGTCGCTCCGGTGTATCTGTTTGTTATTCCCACTCTATTGTTGAAGGCGGTTTTGAGGAAATGTCATAGCAGACACGGTTTACGCCCTTGACATGGTTTATTATGTCATTGCTGACTTTTGCCATAAAGTCATACGGCAAATGAGCCCAGTCTGCGGTCATGGCATCGGTGGAAGTCACCGCACGCAGAGCCACAGGATGTTCATATGTGCGTTCGTCTCCCATCACGCCCACGGAACGCACAGTAGAGAGCAGCACCGTACCGGCCTGCCATATCTGGTCATAGAGACTGACCTCAATCTCTCCGTTTTTGTCCATGTCGGCAGGCACACCTGCCGCAAGTACCTTGCGCGCCTCCTCTCCCTTGAGCCTGGTCTTGTAGTTGCGGAGACCGCGTATGTAAATATCATCTGCATCTTGCAGGATGCGTACCTTCTCCCGTGTGATGTCACCCAGAATACGAACGGCCAGACCCGGACCCGGAAACGGGTGGCGGGTTATCAGATGCTCGGGCATTCCCAACTGGCGCCCTACACGACGGACTTCGTCCTTGAACAGCCATTTCAGGGGTTCGCAGAGCGAGAGGTGCATTTCCTTCGGCAGTCCTCCCACATTGTGATGGCTTTTTATGACTTTGCCGGTGATGTTAAGGCTTTCTATCCTGTCCGGGTAGATTGTACCCTGAGCAAGCCAGCGGGCGTCTGTAATCTTTCTGGCTTCGGCATTGAACACCTCCACAAAATCACGGCCTATTATCTTGCGCTTCTGCTCCGGATCACAAATTCCTTTCAGGTCGGAAAGGAATTTGTCGCTGGCATCGACCCCGGTCACATCCAGCCCGAGGCACTCATAGTCATGCATCACGTCCGAAAACTCATTCTTGCGCAGCATGCCGTGGTCAACGAATATGCATTTCAGCCTGTTGCCAATGGCTTTGTTGAGCAATACGGCACAAACGGACGAGTCAACACCGCCAGAAAGTCCCAGAATGACCCTGTCGTTTCCGACCTGGGCCCTGATTTCCTGTATTGTGGTTTCAACAAACGATGCGGGACTCCAGTTCTGGTTACTGCCGCAAATATCCACCACAAAATTCTTGAGCAGGAGACTGCCCTGAACGGAGTGGAACACTTCCGGGTGAAACTGCACGCCCCACACATTTTCATTGTCTGCCTGATAGGCGGCATACTTCACCTTGTCTGTCGAGGCAATGCCGCGCCACCCTTTCGGAATTGCCGTAATGGTGTCGCCATGACTCATCCATACCTGCGAATTGTCTGCAAAGCCTCTGAACAGGGGATTTGTCTTCTCAAACTTGCAAAGGTTCGCCCTTCCGTACTCACGGCTGCCGGCAGCCTCCACCTTGCCACCGTTTGTATGACTCATGTATTGGGCTCCGTAGCAAATGCCCAATACAGGCAGACGGCCATATATTTTGCCAAGATCAACCCTGAAGGCTTGCGGATCGTACACACTGTACGGTGATCCGCTCAATATCACCCCTATGACCGATTCGTCACCGTACGGGAATTTGTCATACGGCAATATTTCGCAGAAGGTGTTGAGCTCACGGACTCTCCGCCCTATCAGTTGGGTCGTCTGGCTTCCGAAATCCAGTATTATTATTTTCTGTTGCATACAGGGATAATTGTATATCAAACGGGGTTGTAGCTTGAATTGTCGTCAGCTTTGGTTGACAACGTTTCCATATTCCTGACAGAGCCGGACCCCTTCAGCACGACAATTCTGAGTTCTTCTACCGTTGTGCGGACAAATTTATAGGTCTGCCTGCCTACTCCCTTGGCTTTCTCTGACAAAACGGAATCAAACGACCCGTGACCGCAGCTTATCTGGATGTCAAACTCGCAATCGGTTCCCTCTCCCCAGTCTACCGTGATATTGCGGGCCTCGCGCCCCATGAATATCGTTATCCTGTCACCCTGTTTGAGTTCCTTCGCCTGCTTGCCGGCTGTGCTGGCTGCAACTGTGCCGCAAGGTGTTTCGGCTTTCGCCTGCCAGTTCGGAACACATACAAACAGACAAACCAAGGCTCTCATACAAACGTTCCTTTTGGCCCGTTCCAGCCGAACAGGCCTGAAACACACTGTTTTCATCTTTTCATCATGTTAAGGGGAGGCAATCGCTGGTCATTGTGCGTGCAAAATTAGGGATAATTATTGGTTCGCACACCTGCAAAACAGGAAAATCTCAATGCGCACAGCCAAAAAGGCCTCATGCCAAACTGCACAAAACGCCGAAAAAGCGATTGGAACAAAGACTCTCCTGCAATCAGATTTCCCCGAATTGAGTACAGGCTCCAAAAAGGAGACAAGCGGTGTCTTTCCTGCCCGGGCTTGTCTACGGTCAGACTGTTGTCCCCTCTTTCAGATAGCGGTCAATCTTCTCCGCAGCCGTCTGGCCCGAACGTATGGCTTTTACCACAAGGCTCGGCCCGTTTGCCGCATCGCCTGCCACAAAGACATTTTCAGGAAATTCGGGTTGCTGCGGTTTCAGAAATCCCATGGCGAGCAGCACCAAATCCGCTTTGATGACGTGTTTGTTTCCCGTCTTCTTCATCTGCGGGCGACCGCTTTCACCGGTTTTCTCCCATTCTATTTCCTCAACCTCCGCACACGACACTTTTCCGTCCTGTCCCGTAAACCTGTTCGTGTTCAGCAGCCATCTCCGCTCGCAGCCTTCTTCGTGGGCAAAAGTGGTTTTCAGCACTACAGGCCACGACGGCCATGGCGTCTGCGGGTTTTGTCCGACAGGAGGCTTGGGCATTATTTCGATTTGAGTGACAGACCGGCATCCCTGCCTGTGGGCTGTGGCGATGCAGTCCGCCCCTGTGTCTCCGCCGCCTATTACCAGCACGTCCTTGCCTTTTGCCGTGATTCTCTCCCCTGACGGTATTTCCGCACCTGCCAGAAGTCTGTTCTGTTGTGCCAGATAATCCAGTGCCACGTGAATACCGGCAAGCCCGCGCCCCTCAACGTCCAGATCACGCGCCTGCGGCGTGCCTGTGCATATGGCGTAGGCATGAAAGCCGGCAGGGAGTTTCGCCGGATTGACTTCCGTATCCGTACAGAATTTTATGCCCTCTTCCTCCATCAGCCTGATCCTGCGGTCTATTATCGTCTTGTTCAGCTTGAAGTTCGGTATGCCGAAGCGCAGCAGTCCTCCTGCCAGCTCGTCTTTCTCATATACGGTAACATTGTAACCCATTCTGTTCAGGCGGTTTGCTGTGGCCAGTCCCGCAGGACCGCTTCCCACAACGGCCACGTTGTAGTCGTTGCGCCTTATCTTCAGGGGGACTACATATCCCTCCATAAAGGCGTGCTCCATAATGGCAACCTCGTTCTCGCGGTTCGTTGTCGGCTGCTGTATGACGCGGTTCAGCACGCAGCTCTTTTCGCAGAGGGCCGGACAGACCCTGCCCGTAAATTCAGGAAATTCGTTCGTCGTGACAAGTATTTCGTATGCCTCTCTCCATTCGCCCCGGTACAGCAAGTCGTTCCACTCCGGTATCTTGCTGCCTTGCGGACATGCCCAGTGGCAGAAAGGGACTCCGCAGTCCATACACCTTGAAGCCTGTTCTTGCCGGTCATGGGAGTTCAGCGTCTGCTCTACCTCCCCGAAGTCGTGGATTCTGTCATGTATAGGTCTGTAGCCCGCCTCTTTTCTGGCTACTGTCATGAATGCTTTTGGATTTCCCATAGTTCGTGTTGCCGTGTTTTTAGTTGTTCATCCAGATATTGTTGATTCGCTCGCGCAGGACTCTGTCCTTCTCGTCTTGCATCACTTTCTTGTATTCTATCGGTGTCACTTGTATGAACTGGTCTGCATAGTGTTGCCAGTCGTCAAGCATCCTGCGCGCAAGTTGCGAGTCGGTATAGGTCCAGTGGCGGTGGATCAGATCCCGGAGTTCGTTCCTGCTTGCGCTTTCGTCAAGCAGGGTAAGCTCCACCATCTCCATGTTGCAGTAATAGTCAAAGTCCCGGTTCTTGTTCCACACGTATGCAATGCCGCCGCTCATGCCGGCGGCAAAGTTGCTGCCGGTTTCTCCCAGCACAACGACACGTCCCCCGGTCATGTACTCGCAGCAATGGTCACCAGCGCCTTCCACAACGGCAACGGCACCCGAGTTGCGTACGGCGAACCTTTCTCCGACACGCCCGTTGATGTAGATCTCCCCGCTTGTCGCGCCGTAGATACCCGTGTTGCCGACAATCACGTTATCCTCCGCCTTGAATGAGCATCTCCGGCCCGGTTTTATCGCAATCCGCCCGCCGGACAGTCCTTTTCCCACATAGTCGTTGGCTTCTCCTTCCAGACAGAAATTGATTCCCTGAATGAGGAATGCGCCGAAACTTTGCCCTGCCGCTCCCTTGAACTTGATGTTTACAGTGGAGTCTGTCAGGTAGCCTGTACCGTATTTCTTCTCTATGAAGCCCGACAGTTTCGTGCCGACGGCCCTGTCCGTATTCTTTATGGCATACTCCGTGTTGCTCTCGCTCTTGCGCCCGATGGAATCCGACAGCTCTTTGATGATATCGTCGTCAAGAACCTTTGGGATTCGGTTGTAAGGGCGATGGTCGTAATGGCGCAGGGCTGTACTGGTGTCCATTGCAAGAAGCCGGCTGAAATCAAGCATCCGGGCTTTCTTGCCGAGATTGTCTTTTGTGACAATCAGATCCGTTCTTCCGATGATGTCCTCAAACCTTTCAAACCCCATTTCAGACAGATACTCCCTTACCTGCCGGGCCAGAAAACGGAAATAGTTGATGATGTATTCGGGCTTTCCGGAAAAGTGCTTGCGCAATTCGGAATCCTGCGTAGCCACGCCCATAGGACACGTGTTTGTGTTGCATTTGCGCATCATCACGCAACCCATCACTATCAGCGGCAGTGTCCCGAAAGCAAATTCGTCCGCTCCCAGCAATGCCATGAGTATCACGTCGCGCCCCGTCTTGAGCTGGCCGTCTGTCTGTAGCCTTACCTGCTGGCGCAGTCCGTTGGCAATAAGTGTCTGCTGTGTTTCCGACAGTCCGATTTCCGGCGGAATTCCGGCATAGCGCATTGAGCTCGCAGGACTTGCGCCGGTGCCGCCTTCCGCTCCGCTGATGACAATGAGGTCTGCATTGGCTTTCGCCACGCCAGCCGCAACGGTACCCACTCCACTCTCCGCCACCAGCTTCACGCTGACAGCCGCCGTGGGATTGACGCATTTCAAGTCAAAAATGAGCTGCGACAAGTCCTCTATGGAGTAAATGTCATGATGAGGCGGGGGGGATATCAGCGAAATGCCGGGAATGGAGTGGCGTGTCTTGGCTATGACCTCGTTGACTTTGAAGCCCGGCAGCTGGCCGCCTTCTCCGGGCTTTGCCCCCTGGGCGACTTTTATCTGTATCTCCTCCGCATTGACGAGATAGTCGGTAGTGACGCCAAACCGCCCGCTGGCTATCTGCTTCGTCTTGCTTGACAGCGAAACGCCGTCAACCGTTGAAGTGAACCGTTCCCGGTCTTCGCCGCCCTCACCGGTGTTTGAACGGCTTCCGAGCTTGTTCATCGCCAGAGCTATGGTTTCGTGGGCTTCCTTGCTGAGTGCCCCGAACGACATGGCCCCGGTGACAAAACGCTTCACTATGCTCTCCTCGCTCTCCACTCTGTCCATGTCAACGGGAGCCTGCCCTCTCTTGAAATCAAAGAGGTCTCTTATGAAAATGGGCTTCTCGGCGTTGTCCACAAGGTTCGTGAACTCGTTGAACATACTGTAGTCTCCCAACCTTGTTGACAGCTGCAGCTTGCTTATGACATCCGGTGTCCACGCGTGCGGGATACCGTCTTTTCTGTATGAGAACTGCCCGTTGTTTTTAAGTGGCGGAATCCTGTCGACAGGACTTGTAGTGTCAAATGCAGCATTATGCATGGCAATGGAGTCTTGGGCAATTTGCCCGAGACCAATTCCACCTATTGTTGAAGAATCCGTACCGAAATACTTGCGCAACAGCTCTTTGCCCAACCCTATGCTTTCAAAAAGTTTGGCTCCCCTGTAGGAGCGGATGGTGCTGATGCCCATCTTGCTCATGATTTTGAGGAATCCCTTGCAGGCCGCCTTTATGTAGTTCTTTTCGGCCATCTCATAGTTTTCCTGAATCTTGTGTTTCTTCACGAGGTCATCAATCACGGCAAACACCATATACGGGTTGATGGCACTCGCACCGTAGCCCAACAGCAATGCCGCGTGCATGGTTTCCTTGATTTCACCGCTCTCCACTATCAGGGCGGTCTGCACCCTTCGCCCGAGGGCAATCAGATAATGGTGTACCGCACTTACCGCGAGCAGCGACGGAATGGCGGCATGGGTCTCGTCAATGAACCTGTCGCTCAGGATTATGTAGTTTATGCCCTCTTCCACGCTCTCGGCAGCTTTCTCGCACAGGTTCTGCAGGGCGTCCTGCAGCCCTTGCTTGCCTTTGGAGATCTCAAACACCATCGGGAGCTTCTGCGTGCGGAAGCCCTTGTACTGTATGTTGCACAGGAGGTCAAGCTGGGTGTTGTTGATTATGGGGTGAGGCAGACGCACCATCTTGCAGTTGGCACTGTCGGGTGCGAGGATACAGCTCCCGATTCCACCCACATATTCCGTCAGCGACATCACAAGATCCTCCCGGATAGGGTCTATCGCCGGATTGGTGACCTGGGCGAACTGCTGTCTGAAATAGTTGAAAAACGTTTGCGGACGGTCGCTGACAACAGCCAGAGGCGTGTCGTTGCCCATCGCGGCAACAGGTTCCGTGCCGTTGACGCACATGGGAACTATAATCCGGTCTATGTCTTCCATGCCAAACCCGAAAGCCTTCATCTTCTGCTGCAGGTTGTCCACCGAGTCGCTTACCCTGCGGCCGCTGTGCAGCTTCTCCAGCTGGATGCAGTTTGCGCTCAGCCACTGCCCGTATGGGTGCTCGCTGGCAAGCTGTCTCTTTATCTCGCCGTCATAGTATATTTTGCCCTCTTCCGTGTCTATTATCAGCAGTTTTCCCGGCTGGAGGCGTCCTTTCTCCACAATTTTTGTGGGATCAAAATCCATCACTCCCACCTCGCTTGCCACAACAACCGTGCCGTCCGATGTTATGGTATATCTGGCTGGGCGCAGCCCGTTGCGGTCAAGCATACCGCCCGCATACCGTCCGTCGCTGAATATAAGCGCGGCGGGGCCGTCCCACGGCTCCATCAGGATAGAGTGGTACTCGTAGAAATTCTTCAGTTCTTCGCTGATGGGGTTCTTGTCATTGAAGCTTTCGGGAATCAGTATCGACATCGCCTTTGGCAGGCTCAGACCGCTCATCACCAGAAATTCCAGCACATTGTCGAGCGATGCCGAATCGCTCATGTCTGGCTGTATTATGGGAGTCAACTTGCGGACATCGCCCAGCTCCGGTGTCGAAAGGAGGGCTTCGCGGGCTTTCATCCAACCACGGTTGCCCCTTATGGTGTTTATCTCGCCGTTGTGCGCCAGCATTCTGAACGGCTGTGCCAACGACCAGCGGGGGAACGTGTTGGTCGAAAACCTCGAGTGCACAAGAGCCAGACCGCTGGTAAAGTTCGCGTCTTGCAAATCAAGGAAATACTCCTTGAGCTGCCGGCTTGTCAGCATTCCCTTATATATAATGTGGGTGCTGCTCAGGCTCACGACATAGAAGTCTGCATCGTGTATCCTCAACTCTATGGACTTGCGCAGCAGATAGAGCTTCCGCTCAAGTTCCATGCCCTCGGCATCAGACAACGGCACGACGAAAATCTGCAGTATCAGCGGTTCGCTTTCCATGGCCGTCTGGCCTATGCAGTCCGTGTTGACCGGAACGGTTCTTACGTGAAGCAGCTTGAAACCGTTGCGGTTTATTTCCTCCGTGAGAAGCTCTATCACCGTGTTCCTCCGACCCTCTTCCTTGGGCAGGAAAACCAGTCCCGTGCCATATTTGCCTTTTTCCGGCACGGCAACGCCCTGTAGGAGGGTAAATTCGTGAGGAATCTGGACCATAATGCCGGCTCCGTCCCCACTCTTCCCGTCTGCGCCCTCCGCTCCGCGGTGCTGCATGTTTTCAAGCACGGTCAGAGCAGACTCTACAAGCTGGTGGCTCTTCTTGCCCGATATGTTCACAACCATTCCTATGCCACACGCATCGTGTTCATACCGGGAATCATACAAACTGTGTTCTTTTAAGGTCATATCTGTCTGTTTTGCGCTTAGCCGTATTTCTTGCGGTGCAAACGTTGAAATTCGGTTGGTGTTGCCGTTTCACGGAAAGCGGTTTTGTTTCTTTGTGCAAAATTACAAAAAACGTGACAAATTTAAACCTCACAGTCTGCAATGTTTAAAAATATCTACAAAACGTTGCTTAAAACAGAAAAAGTGTAACGTTTTCTTGTCTTTCGCAATCTGCTAATTGCAAAAAAGAATCCGGAAGACTTACCTCATTATCCTGAAAAGGCTGTCCTCACGGCCTGCAATACGGTGCTTGCCGGAGAAGCGGTTTCCCTTGCCTGCCGGCTCTTCTCCATGTCCGTCAGCCACCTTGGGCATACCGCCGTGCAAAGCCGCACGGTATCCGTTCCAACGGCACATCACGTCATTGACATAGCCGAAAGTTTCCCGCCCCACCATATAACCGCATCTGACGGCATCATCCTTATAGTACTGCGGTTCGCTCAAATGCAGCACGAAATAGCCCGTGTCGTCCCACAAGTGGTGGTTGCGCCCGTATTTGCGCGCAAGTGCCATGGCATCGCAGATATGGCCGTACCCCCCGTTGTATGCTGCCAGCACAAATTTCTTGCGCTCCACGGGATCTGTCACCTCGCCGAATTTCCGTTCCAGCTGCTTCAGGTACCTTGCGGCCGCCATCACATTCTTTTCGGGGTCGAAAAGCTCATCCGCCCCGAGCCCCATTGCCGATGCCGTCGACGGCATCAGCTGCATCAGCCCCTTGGCTCCTGCCCATGAAACAGCCTCGGCGTCAAAACCCGACTCCTGATAGCACTGCGACGCTATCAGCTTCCAGTCCCAGCCGCATTCCCTGCCCGCCCTGACAAAAAGCGCGTCATAGTTTGAAACCACGCCCTTTGACCGTGAGGAGAAGACAGGATGCACCCTGCGCCTTATATACCTGTTGTCGTTGACGGCAAGAGCCGCCGACTGCACCTTACGGACCACCTCGGCGGAGTACCATTCGTCCAAGGCTTTCCGCAAGTCCGCACTTGTGGACCTCACGGCCCACGAACCGGCAGAGTCTCCGACAGCACAACCGCTCAGACCGCTTTTGCCAATGGCGGCCGGAGAAATCTTGCAGGCAACGACATCTGCCTTTGAAGCTTTCAGCATGGCTATCATTCCGCCTGTGTCGCGGGCTGTCTCCATCCGCAGTCTCAGTCCGAGGCTGTTGGCAAACGACTCTGCCAGCATATACTGCAGACCCGCACCACGCCCACGCAGCTCATAATAGGTATCCGGGCCGTTCAGGGTGACGCAGATAAGCTCGCCGCCCTCTTCTATCTCTGCCAGATCTATTTCACCGCCCTCCTCACTGCCCGATACCGGACCGGACGTTTTCTTGCACCCGGCACAAAGGAGCAGGAAAAAGCATACCAATGGCATTGTTTTCACTATGTACCTCATATCTGCATTTCTGCGGATGTCATCCATGGAAGCCGGGCATTCCCGGTTCCGTGCATAAAGACCGCAACCGTTCCGCATTGCAAAATTACTTGTTTCTCCCGTCATACAGGTTGCGGGCAGCACAGTACTTTTCGCCGCCTGTTGGTCGCGTCTGCCGTGAAAACAGGCTTTCATCCCGTCCCAAAGGGGGAAAACCGGGAGTGGCAACAAAATAAACCCTACCGCACACGGTGCTTTAGCGAAAGTTTTTATAACTTTGCAACCGCTATGAGATACACGGGACTATACCACCATCATTCAACCAGATGAAAACACCATCCGGTAGATGAAACTATGAATATCAGCATTGGTACAATGCATACGAAGAGGTTTGCCGGAAGAGCGGCGAACCTCTTTGTCTTACTAAACGGACAATCACTAAAAAACATCATTATGCTAAGAATTGCAGTACAGTCTAAAGGGCGTTTGTATGAAGACACCATGGCTCTGTTGGCGGAAGCCGACATCAAGGTGAGGAAATCAGAGCGGTCGCTCCTGGTCCGCGCCAATGACTTTCCGATAGAAATCCTTTACCTGCGCGACGACGACATTCCGCAGACCGTGGCGTCGGGAGTGGCTGACCTCGGCATCGTGGGCGAAAACGAGTTCCTGGAACGTGGGGAAGACGCTGACGTTGTCAAACGGCTCGGCTTCAGCAAATGCAGGCTTTCGCTTGCCATCCCCAAACAGGAGGAATATGCCGGACCGCAGTGGTTCAACGGCAAGACCATAGCCACATCCTACCCCAACATCCTCCGGAAATTCTTGGACGGGAACAACATCACGGCAAATATCCATGTGATTACGGGTTCCGTTGAGATTGCCCCCGGAATAAGTCTGGCTGATGCCATCTTTGACATCGTAAGCAGCGGCTCCACACTGATAACCAACAATCTGAAAGAGGTGGAGACCGTGGTGAAAAGCGAGGCTCTGCTCATCGCCACCCCCGGTCTTGGCGAAGACAAGAAAGCCGTTCTCGGCGACCTGCTGTTCAGGCTTCACGCCGTGATGGAGGCAAACCAAAGGAAATACGTGATGATGAACGTCCCGGCAGACCGGGTCAGCGACATAATAGGTGTCCTGCCCGGAATAAAAAGCCCTACGGTAATGCCTCTGGCCGACAAGGAGTGGTGCTCGGTACACACCGTGCTGGAGAAAAAGAGCTTCTGGAACATCATAGGACAGCTCAAGGAAAAGGGGGCACAGGGCATTCTTGTCCTGCCGATAGAAAAAATGGTACTGTAACTCTGTCTTCACCGCAAACAGGATTTTTGTAACACTGACTGGCATGAAAATCGTTGAATTTCCACAAAAAAGTTCCTGGGAGGCTTTGCTCAAGCGTCCCGCAATAGACACTACAAAGCTGTTTGACGTTGTCAGGGATGTCATTGGTGACGTGCGGAAAAGAGGAGACCGGGCTCTCGTTGACCTGGAACTCAAGTTCGACAAGGTGCAGCTCTCTTCGCTTTCGGTCACTGACGAAGAATTCAGGCAGGCCGAACAGCAGACCTGCCCGCAACTGAAAGACGCCATTCTTATGGCAAGCCGCAATATCGCGGCTTTCCACGAAGCACAGCGGTTCTCCCCTGTCAGGGTGCAGACAGCACCGGGGGTGATATGCGAGCAGCGCGCCGTGCCAATCGAGAATGTCGGTCTCTATGTTCCCGGAGGGACTGCGCCTTTGTTCTCTACCGTACTGATGCTTGCTGTGCCCGCAAAAATAGCGGGATGCAGGAACATCGTGCTGTGCACACCGCCTGACAGGAACGGGGTTGTCAACCCTGCCATTCTCTACGCGGCAAAGGTTGCCGGCGTGGGAAAGGTGTTCAAGGTCGGAGGTGCTCAGGCCATCGCGGCCATGGCCTACGGCACCGAATCCGTGCCCAAGGCTGACAAAATCTTCGGTCCGGGAAACCAGTATGTCACGGCCGCCAAACAGCTCGTGTCGCTGTCCGACGTGGCCATAGACATGCCCGCAGGCCCGAGCGAAGTCGAGGTGCTTGCCGACGAAACGTGCGTCCCGCGCTTTGTGGCGGCCGACCTGCTCAGCCAGGCGGAACATGGTGTTGACAGCCAGGTAGTCCTCGTGTGCACTTCAAGGCAGGCCATAGGGGAGATACAGGAGGAGGTTGGAAAGCAGCTCGCCACACTGCCGCGCAGGGAATTGGCGGCAAAAGCCCTGGAACATTCGCTGTGCATCCTGGCGGAGGATATGGACTGCGCCGTTGAGATAACGAATTTCTATGCACCCGAGCATCTGGTCATTGCCACTAAGGACTACCGCAATGTCGCAGACAGGATAACACATGCAGGTTCTGTCTTTCTGGGCAACTACAGCTGCGAATCTGCCGGAGACTACGCCTCGGGCACCAACCATACCCTACCCACCAAAGGATATGCCCGCGCTTACAGCGGACTGAACCTGGACAGCTTTATACGCAAGATGACCCTGCAGGAACTGACCGAAGAAGGTGTCCGCTCCATCGGCAGTGCCGTGTCGGCAATGGCCGAGGGCGAACTGCTTCACGCACACCAGCGGGCCATGACCATCAGAATGGAATCCGTCGACAAACCATAATACATACGTCATGTTTGATCTGAAATCAGCCGTGCGCCCCAACATTCTGGCACTGAAGCCGTACAGTTCGGCCCGCGATGAATATCACGGGAAGGAAGCGCACACTTTCCTCGATGCCAACGAGAGCCCCTACAACAGTCCCTACAACCGGTATCCCGACCCGCTGCAATGCGAACTCAAGCAGGAACTGGGCGAAATCAAATGCGTCAACCCCTCGCGGATCTTTGTCGGCAACGGGTCTGACGAAGCTATAGACATCGTGTTCCGCATCTTTTGCGTGCCGGGCAAGGACAATGTCGTGACTATAAATCCCTCCTACGGAATGTATGAGGTCTGCGCCAACATAAACGATGTCGAATGCCGCATGGTCGAGCTCAACGGCAGCTTTGACATAGAGGCTGACAAAATCCTGCAGGTGTGCAACGCACATACAAAAGTCATTTTCCTGTGCTCCCCGAACAACCCTACGGGAAACACTCTTGACGAAACCGAAGTGCGCAGGATTCTGGAGTCTTTTGAGGGAGTTGTCGTGATAGACGAAGCCTACGGCGAATTCTCTTCCAAGCCCGTGTGGCGTTCGCGGCTGGACGACTATCCCAACCTCATTGTGCTCAACACGATGTCAAAAGCGTGGGCATCGGCGGGCATCCGGTTGGGTATGGCGTTTGCCCGGCCGGCGGTCATTGACTTGTTCAACAAGGTAAAATATCCCTACAACGTCAATGTCCTCACACAGAAACAGGCACTGGAAACCATCCGGCTGCGCCGCCACGACGTCGAAGAGTGGATACGGCTTATACTCAACGAGCGCACTTCGCTCATGTACGCTGTCGGCGAACTCGGCATCTGCCGGCAGGTATATCCCACAGAGGCCAACTTCTTTCTGGCACAATTCACGGAGGCGGACAAAATCTACGGCTACCTTGTGGACAAGGGCATCATAGTACGCAACCGCTCACATATCACCCTTTGCGACAACTGCCTGCGCATAACGGTAGGATCTCCGCAGGAAAACACCACACTGCTGTCAGCTTTGCGGCAGTACAGATAGCGACACACATATGGACAACAGGAAACTGGCATTATTCATTGACCGCGACGGCACGATAATACGCGAGCCGGAAGACGAGCAGATAGACTCCTTTGAAAAACTGGCTTTCGTGCCCGGCGCCATCAGTGCCCTCCGGCAGATCGCTCTGAAGACAGACTTTGAACTGGTTCTCGTCTCAAACCAGGACGGGCTCGGCACTCCTTCGTTTCCCGAAGACACGTTCTGGCCCGTACACAATTTCATCATGCAGACTCTTGAGGGAGAAGGGGTGGTTTTCAGGGCACAGCACATCGACAGGTCTTTCCCCGAAGACCATCTGCCGACACGCAAACCGGGTGTCGCCATGCTTGCCGGATATATGCAAGGTGACTACAATCTGGAAAAAAGCTATGTTGTCGGCGACCGGGAAACCGACAGGCAGCTTGCGGACAACCTCGGTGCAAAAGCCCTCATTCTGGGGCCCGGGATGGACTGGAACAAGATACAGCAAATCATAATCGGAGGACTGAGGACTGCCCACATACACCGTACCACAAAGGAAACGGACATCGACATTTCCCTTGACCTTGACGGGACGGGGAAATCCGACATAAGCACCGGACTCGGGTTCTTTGACCATATGCTCGAACAGATAGCGCGCCATGGCATGATAGATATCAGCATCAGCGCCAAAGGCGACCTGCACGTCGACGAGCATCATACCGTTGAAGACACGGCCCTTGTCCTCGGGCAATGTCTTGACAGGGCTCTCGCAGACAAAAGGGGGTTGCAGCGCTACGGCTTTTCGCTCCCTATGGACGACTGCGAATGCCGGGTTTCTCTTGACCTCGGGGGACGGCCGTGGCTGACATGGAATGCCGGATTCTCAAGGGAAAGGATAGGCGACGTGCCCACGGAGATGTTTTTCCATTTCTTCAAGTCGCTTTCCGACACCGCACGGATGAACCTTGACATCGCGGCGTCAGGACAGAACGAGCATCACAAGATAGAAGGTATCTTCAAATCGTTTGCCCGGGCACTGCGCATGGCACTGAACCGCGACACCGAACACTTCAGACTGCCCTCTTCAAAGGGCGTGCTTTAGGACTCTGGCATGAAGATACTGTTGATAGGAGAATACAGCAATGTGCACTGGACTCTTGCCCAGGGACTGAGAAGCCTTGGGCATGAGGTCACTGTCGTCTCTGACGGCGACGGATGGAAAGACTATTGTCGCGACATTTCCCTGACAAGGCGGAGGCCGTCGCGCATAGGGGGGCTGGCATACTGCATTGAGTCGCTGCTGGCGTTCCGGCGGCTCAAGGGGTTTGATGTCGTGCAGATTATCAATCCCATGTTCATGCTGCTCAAGGCGGAGAAAATACTGCCGTTCTACAAAAGGCTCAGAGCCGCCAACGGAAAGATGTTCATGGGGGCGTTCGGCATGGACAAATACTGGGTGAAAGCGGGCATGGACTGCAGGACATTCAGATACAGCGATTTCAACCTTGGTCCTGTGCTCCGCCACAGCAAGCTGAACGACACCTACTGCAA
Source organism: Bacteroides thetaiotaomicron (assembly GCA_963634195.1). Lineage (GTDB taxonomy): Bacteria > Bacteroidota > Bacteroidia > Bacteroidales > Bacteroidaceae > UBA6382. The sequence continues at coordinate 43,204 of CAVHBF010000003.1, forward strand.
CGACTGGCTTCTGGGAGCGAAGGGACGGCTCAACGAATACGTGGCAAATGACTGCGACGGAATAATCTCCGGACTCTACGAATACGATGCAAGCTACCGCCCCTATTTCCCCGGCAAGCTGCGGTTCATTCCGTTCCCCATCGACACCGGCAAATACACGCCGAGGGTGCGCAAGGCGGAAAACGGAATCGTAAAGTTCTTCATCGGAATACAGACAGCGCGCAGCGAATACAAAGGCACCGACATCATGCTCCGTGCGCTGAAACGGGCCCGAAACGATTATCCCGGCAGGTGCGAGGTGACTGTCGCCGAATCTTTGCCTTTCCGCGAATATGTCAAAGCCCTTGACAACTCCCACGTAATCCTCGACCAGCTCTATTCATATACGCCGGGCATGAACGCACTGCAGGCCATGGCGCAGGGGCTTGTGGTTGTGGGCGGCGGAGAGGAGGAGAACTACCGCATCCTCGGCGAAAACGAACTGCGCCCCATCGTCAACGTACAGCCCAGCGAGGACTCCGTCTACCGTGAGATAACAAAACTGATAGAAAAACCCGAACTGATAGAAACACTCTCCGCCCAAAGCGTGGAGTATATAAACAGGCATCACCGCCACACCGCCGTGGCACAACGGTATCTGGACTTCTACGACAGCATGCCTGCCGCTACGCAAACGCCCTGAGCTTCCCGACCGTCTCCTTGCTGGCCGGCACAAGAGGCAGGCGGAGAACATTGCGGCACATCCCCTTTATGGAAAGGAGGGCCTTGATGCCCGCGGGATTGCCGTCAACGAAAGCCAGCCTGTACAGTTCCTCCAGCGAACTGTTTATTCTGGCGGCCTCGGCATCGTTGCCGCCGAGCTTTGCATGGACCATGGAAGAAAACTGGTGCGGAACAGCATTGCCTACAACGGAAATCACGCCTGACGCGCCAAGCCCCAGAAGCCTGTAAGTAAGACCGTCGTCACCGCTAAGCACGCCGAAGCCGTCCGGTGCCTTTGAAATGATCTCCGCTATCTGGTCCACATTGCCCGACGCCTCCTTTATGGCTACCACGTTTGCCGCGTCGTTGGCGATGCGCAGCGTGGTTTCCGGCAGCATGTTCACGCCGGTGCGCCCGGGAACATTATACAGCACTATCGGCATATCCTCCATGGCGCGCGATATGGCCATGAAATGCTCGTACATTCCGGCTTGCGACGGCTTGTTGTAGAAAGGCACTACCGAAAGGATGCCGTCAACGCCGCTGAAGTCAAACTCGCGGATTTCATCTATGACCCCGTTCGTGCAGTTTCCGCCAAAGCCCAACAAAACGGGCTTGCTCCCCTTGAGCGTGTCAACCACGAAGTTCTTGACTTCCGCTTTTTCCCGGAAACTGAGGCAGGGCGTCTCCGCAGTGCTTCCAAGCACGCAGAAAAAATCCACGCCGTTCTGTTCCTGGTAATGCAGCAACCCGTACAAGGCGTCATAGTCTATCGTCCCGTCTTCGCGGAACGGAGTGACCAGGGCCACCCCCAATCCCTTGAAAATGTTTTCCGTCTTCTGCTGCATCTTTCCTGCGTATTAGATCAATCCGTTACTGTTGTTTGGTGCAAAATTAAACATTTTGTGCCAAAAAGGCTGTTGTTAGCTGAAAAAAGACACGCAAGGGCAGCTACAGGTTTTCATTTTTGAACTCAAGCTCCAGCCTTACGCGTTTCGCACCGGTGCCCATATAGACATACCTGAACGAAACGCCCTCGTCCTTGAGGCGTTTCAGCGAAACGGAATTGATGATGTCCTGTCGGATGTTACGTTGCAGCTGCGGTTTGCCGTAGCTGATCATCTCGTCGGTATAGACGGAGTCGCTCATCGTATGGTAGTACACGAGTGTCTGCGATTTCGTCTCATACCGTATGGAGTCAAGTGTTATCCCGTTCGTCACATTGCGGGGCAGACGCCGTTTCTCGTGTTTCACCATTTCAAGGCACTGCTCCTCGCGTGTGGTGCGGTGGCATGACAGACACACCGCTGCCACAATCGCCGCCAATGCAAAAAACCTGTTCATCTCTTATTTTCAAGTTAGCGGTCAAGTTACCCGAACATACGGTGCCATTCCATGAACCTGTCGGCCCCGTCTCTGCCAAAACGCAACAGCCCTTCATAAACCTGTTGCACGGACAATGTCTCCGCGGGACGTGATTTAGAGTGGAACTTGTCGGCGTAGCAGATCAGTTTTTCCTCGAGTGTTTCAGGCAGATAGTCTCTGGCAGGCACGGCCAGACCGGCTCTCGCGACAGCCTCCTTTGTCAGGCCCGCACCTGTGTGGCGTTCGCATATCCGCGCCTCAGGCTCCATCCCTGCCGCACGCAGCATGCGCGCGCCTATGAAACCGTGCATCAGGTAGGGCTCGCTGCCGTTGCAGAAAATCGCGGGGGCCGACGTTTCCAAAATGCCTATGTCGTGAAGCAGCGCGCCCCTCAGCACCAGACTGCGGTCTGTTGCCAGTTCGGGATGCCTCGCCGCACACGACAACGCACGCACCGCCACTTGCCAGCTGTGGACAAGGAGCAATTTCCTCAGGTCACTGTTGTCTGCGTAGTACCTGTCTATAATTTCCAGTGGACTCGTCATATTCCAGAACTATTCTTTGGTTCAGTCTGTATGCGGGGTGCTCTGCCTTCCCTCCCCTGCGGGCAGGGTCAGGGCGGCGCACTGCCGTTGCGCCATCAGTGGCAAACGGATATTGCAGGGCGGGGTTCCATGGGTTGCGGACAACGAAGGTATACTCCGTATCGGGTTTCAGACTGCCAAACGACACCGTGTCCCGCATTTCTTCGCCGGGGGGGAGGTTGATGACCCTGAAATGCCTCCAGTCGCCCTCCTCCGCAGTATAGTCTCCCTCAAACAGGCTGTACGTCAGATTCCTGCCCGACCAGTAGTGTGCCGACAGGTTGCTTATGCCTATTTCAAGGCGCACCGACGTGTCCGACGCTGAACAGCCAAGAATCTCGAACCCCAGCTGGGGCTGGTAGGCTTTCTTTATTTCTACGGCTGAAAACGACAGGTACAGCGAGTCTGTGGTGTTCACAGCCAGCAGCCTGCTGCCTGTTTCGGAAAACTGCAGGTACGCCGTCAGTGTCGTGTCCGAACGGGCCTTGACCACGGCGTCTGCCAGACCGAGATAATCCGCATCTGAGGGAATGCCCGCCGAATCGGTTTCCGTATAGGTGAACAGTTCCACCGGCGAATACACATCAATGTCGGAAACGTTTCTCACCCTGATGCCGGCCGTGACGAATATGTTGGTGTCGGGGGGGCGGTTGAACTCTACCGACTCCACCTCTATCCTGTGCTCCGTGCCAAGGGTGTCGTCCACGGCATAGTCCACGCTGTCGGGACAGAGGAACAGTGCCTGCTGCAAATGGCCCAGACCCAGAACAGAGCCTTCCACGGTGGGTTCCATGGGGTTTTCCTGCGGAGTGAGGACTGCCAAATCAAAATAGCCGTCATAAAGGCCGCCATACCCCCACGTTATATGGAAGTAGCCGTCCGCATTGATGCCGTCTACAACAAATGCGTGACCGCCGCCGTTCGTGCTGTATCCGGCATACAGCACGGGACGGCCCGCCGACAACTCTGTCATAATCAGGTCAAACCACCTGCGGGGGGAATATTCATAACTGTTGAGACAGCGGACATAGCCATAGCCGAAAGCTCTCCGCAGGGGTTCCACAAGCCGCCCTATCCGGGCGCCCGATGACCCCACGCCCCAACTCATCCTGCAGGCCACGCCCAGATAATAGGACAGCTCGGCTACCGCACGGGCCTGGTCGGCGGAATAGCCGCCTTCACTGTATTTGTCCAGAATGTTGCCAAAATCAATCCGTGTGCCGGCCGGAATGCAAGGCTGCTCTCCGTTGTTTGCGGTTGAAAACCCGGCAATGCTGTCTTTCAGGGCGTCAGGGTACGAATAGTGGCTCACTATCTGCTCCGCGGCTGTGGCCACACAGCCTACCAGACACCGCTCCAGAGACACCGCTCCGTCGTCGTAGATGTAATACGGGCAGAGGTTGTTGAACGGTGTCCCCTGATGGCGGACGCTCTTCACCAGTGGCGGCAACGGCAGTGCGAACCCGTCTGCCTTTGCCCATTCCGCGTTTGTGCCGGCACGGCTGCAGACCGCCCCGCCGCCGGCAAGCAGGCTCGACAGCTGGACTGGCACTGGGCCACCGGCACTGTAGCCGTAGCCCGCTACCTGCATCTGCCCGTCTGTTCCGCAAACGGCGACAAAGCCTCTGCCGTCGGCCAGAGACACGACCATGCTGTTGGAATTGCGGCAAACGATGTCAAGGTCTTGGGGACTGACCGCCCCCTTGCCTGCCCCGGCTGTTCCGAAGCCGCGGCTCTTGCCGCCGTCTGGAACGGAGCCGCAAAAAGCGCGGCTGGAACCAAAGAACCTTGAGGCAAAGTCCAGAACCGCGTCTTCTGTCAGATTCCGGCCGGCAGACCCGCAGCACAGAAACAGCGAAACGACAACGACCAACAGGGGCTTCATGCCTGCGAAATTACTAAATTCAGAACCAACGGGCAACCTTTGCATGATACAAAAACAGGGGCTTGCGCGAATTTTCTTTTCAATTGTCTTTGGGGAACAAAAAAAAAGCAGTACTTTTGCATCGCTGTTGAGAAATCACACGCAATGCGTCCTTAGCTCAGTTGGTAGAGCAATTGACTCTTAATCAATGGGTCCAGGGT
>CAVHBF010000004.1:0-25572 GCA_963634195.1 Bacteroides thetaiotaomicron
GTATAGTAAAACAGTTTGTTGCCTGATGCCCGAAGCATTTGGGCAATCAAATTTTCATAGACGTACCCCAGATTTGCCGCAAGTTTATCATTGAGAAGTTTCTGATATATGATATTCTCCGTGAAATCCTTATCCCAAAAAGCAAGTGTCACAAACAAGCCGGTGTCTCCTACATACAGTTTATATTTCCCATAATCCGCAGTCAGCGACATTCCCACATTGGGATCATCTGCATGATAGGCCACATTGACGGTCTTGCTGTCTTCCAGACAAAGAATCATCCCGCTGGTTTTGTCTGCCTCCGTCTTTCCTATTACAGGTGTAGGCCGATAGCGCATCAAATTGCGACTTAATTGAGAAGGTATAGCCATGAACAGCCTTGAAATTTTCCCGGAAGGGTCTATTTTTCTGAAGTCGTCTGCATAAAGCTGTATAATCTGCCGTTTCACCATATCAACCCGCTGCAGATTGTTGGTGTCCAAATAGGCATTGACAGCCTGCGGCATCCCTCCCACCAGCATATACAGCCTCAGATCACGCATTTTCTGACGATTCAAGCCGTCGCCCAAAGGCATTTTCCTTTCAAAGAACTTCCGCATCAGAGGCATCGTCGTATTGTCTTCCATCGCCCATCGGAATTCCTCATAATCCATCGGGAACATTTCAAGCCTGTATTCCTCACTGGGTATGCTGATATCCTTTGTGTTCTTTTGAATACTGACAAGGGAGCCTGTTTCAATATAATCATACCGACCGTCCTTGACCAAGTATTTTATAGCTTGACGGGCCTTGGGGCATTGTTGCACTTCATCAAAGACAATCACAGACTTCCTTTCATACAAAGTGGTTTTGTAAACGTTCTGCAGATACAGAAAAATGTAATCCATATCCATCAAATCATCAAACAGCCCCTTTATTTCCTTTGAAGCCTCATTGAAGTCAACCAAAATGTATGAGCGGTATTCCTTTTTGCCGAATTCCTCCACAACCGTAGACTTTCCTATACGCCGTGCCCCCTCCAAGAGCACGGCTGTTTTGCCATTGGAGGTTTCTTTCCATTCTTTTAGCTTCGCATAAATCTTACGCTTGAATATTCTTTCTGCCATAATCCCCTTTTTGGCAGCAAAATTACGCGAAAGATCCCTGACACCAAAATCTTTTTTGGCAAAATACGGTCTGACACCAAAATCTTTTTGCGCGGATTGCCCCCTCACACCAAAATTTTGCCGTCGTTGATGCCGTGTTGCAATCGGCAAGGGTTATAATCAGATGCTCTCCATAACAAGCAAGGGGGTGTGCCGAAAAACCGGCACACCCCCTTGCTTTGTTATTGGCTGCTTAATGCCCTGTCTGGGTTGAAGCAGGAAAGATTGTCCTGAAAACAATCATTTTCCGCGTCCCGCCGGGACAGGGGCAGGTGCGTCAATGTCCTCCCACTGCGAGTTGACGGTACGCTTGCCCCTCCATTTCTTCACTGACGTGTTGTAGATGCAGTCGCTCCATTCGGGCGGGATGATTTCCGTGCCGTCAGCGGAGCAGACTCCGCACAACGTACCTTTCTTGATATGGAAGAAATTCCTTGCGGGATTGAAATTGCAAAAGGTGTAGCCGCGCTTGAGCGGAACGATTTCGCGCCCCGACGCAAGGTCGCAGGCCCCCTCACTCTTTCCATCGGACACGATGAAGAACCCGTGTTTTTTCGTGCATAGCGTATAGCCGCGGTCTGGTGAAATCAGTTCGCGTCCCGTGGAATCGCACACTCCCACGAGATTGTCTTTCTTGACCGTGTAGTACGAGTCGTGGCTGTTGAAAGTGAAGCCCGTATAACCGCGGTCCGGCGACAGGATTTCCGTGCCGTCAACACGGCAAAGCCCGTAGGAGTTCCTGAAGAACATCTTTTCCTTGGACATCTCCGCCCTGCTCACCTTGAAGTTCTTCTTTTCGGGCTGGTATGTGCAAGTCCTGTAGCCCCTTGAGGCCGGTATTATCACTTTCTTGTCAGCATCAAGCACCTGGCAGTTGCCGCCGATGCGCATCTTGTACCACGTAAAGCCGTCTTTTTCCGTCTTGAGCTCCGGTTCCGTTGTCTTTTGGGCATATACGGCCGCCCCGAAGCAGCAGGCAAGCGCGAGCAACAATACCCGGAAAGCCCGGTGTCCATCTTTTGTCTTCATTGATTTGTCCTTGTTTAATTATTGTTTGTATCAGTGTTTTTCCTTGTGCTTCTTGTCATACAGCATTTTCTTCTCGAAGAAACGCACCTTGGCCTGCGCACGGTCAAGGCGGGTCTCAAAAGAATCGCGGGCCAGATAGTCAAGCCCTGTCTGACGGGCCAGAAAATCAGCCTCGCCCAGTTGTTCGCACGCCTCGGCAAGATTTATGGAGTCGAGCAGTATTATGGCTTCCTCGCGCGCGTTGAGAGCCAACGGACACCTGACGCGCAGGCTGTCCACATATGTGCGCGCCAGCGAGTAGTCGGCATCGCGCAGCGAAGCCCTCGCCAGACCCAGCCACCGCTGCCCCTGCCGCTCAAGGTCGGCCGTGCCATCGCTCCGGCCACACGAGCACGCCAGCAGCACGGTAGCCAGCAGGCACACACAGCATTTGTCAATAACGGTATTCATAACAATGCAGGCTATTCTTTCGCCTTGTGCAAAAGTAGCTGTTTTTCGCCCGGCAGAACCCGTTTATACATGAAAAAGTCGTAATTTTGGCGTTAAAAAATCAAAACGGAATGCGTCTACTGAGCAAGAAAGAACTTTGCGAGTGTCTCAAAGCGCAGATTTTCCATACCATAGGACAAACCGCCGACCAGCTTGGCAGGGAGTGCTACCTCATAGGCGGCTATGTGAGGGACTTGTTTCTGGAGCGTCCCTCCAAGGACATTGACATCATGGTGGTGGGCAGCGGAATCGACGTGGCCACCGCCCTCACCCGCACTCTGGGCAGCGGGGCCAGTCTGAGCGTGTTCCGCAATTTCGGCACGGCACAGGTCAAGTGGCACCACACCGAGATAGAATTCGTGGGCGCACGGCGCGAGAGCTACCGCCGCGACTCGCGCAAGCCCATCGTGGAGGACGGCACACTGCAGGACGACCTTGAGCGGCGCGACTTCACCATCAACGCCATGGGCATATGTCTGAACAGCGGGCGTTTCGGTGAACTGACAGACCCATTCTACGGTTTTGAGGACTTGCGCGACCGTATCATACGCACACCGCTCAACCCCGATGTCACGTTCAGCGACGACCCCCTGCGCATGATGCGCTGCGTGAGGTTCGCCACCCAGCTCAGCTTCCATATAGAGGAGGGGACGTTTGACGCCCTCGCCGCGAACTGCGACCGGATAGGCATCATCAGCAAGGAGCGCATAACCGACGAGCTCAACAAGATAATCGCCGCCCCCAGACCCTCGCGCGGTTTCGTGGAACTCGACCGTTCGGGACTGCTCCGCCACATCTTCCCCGAACTGGCGGCACTCAACATCAAGGAGACGCGCAACGGCAAAAGCCACAAAAACATCTTCTACCACACCCTTGAGGTGCTTGACAACGTGGCGAACGTATCCGACAACCTGTGGCTCAGGTGGGCCGCCCTGCTCCACGATATAGGGAAGCCGCAGACCAAGGCTTTCAGCCCACAGGCGGGCTGGACTTTCCACAGCCACAGTTTTGTGGGGTCGAAAATGGTCAAGGGCATCTTCCGCAGGATGAAGCTGCCCATGGACGAGCGGATGAAATACGTGGAGAAACTCGTGGAACTGCACATGCGCCCCATTGCCATCAGCGACGACATCGTGACCGACAGTGCCGTGCGCCGACTGCTCTTTGACGCCGGCGACAGCATTGACGATCTCATGACACTGTGCGAGGCAGACATCACCAGCCGCAACGAGGCGAAAAAACAACGGTTTCGCAACAATTTCCAACTGGTACGCCAAAAGCTCGCCGATCTGGAGGAACGCGACCGCATACGCAACTTCCAGCCTCCCGTGGACGGCGAGGAAATCATGACCACTTTCCACCTCAAGCCGTGCGCCGAGGTGGGAGCCATAAAGTCGGCCATAAAGGATGCCATACTCGACGGGCGCATTCCGAACGAGCATGACGCGGCCTACCAGTTCATGCTGCAGCGCGCGCGCCAGATGGGGCTCACCCCAGAGCCACGGCAAGAACAACAATAACGCCTCAACGCGAAAAGGGCCCGCAGCAAATGTGCCGCGGGCCCTTTTCGCGTTGAGGTACCTAGCAGATTCGAACTGCTGTACACGGTTTTGCAGACCGTTGCCTAGCCACTCGGCCAAGGTACCATTACTCGTTTAACCTGAAAATCCGGATGCAAAGGTAATGTTTTTTTGTCACATACAAAAGAACAACGCCTGTTTTTTGAGACCGAAAACCGACGGCTGTGCAAAAAAAGCGTTACTTTTGCGTCCCATGCAAGAAAGAAGCGACACCACCCTCCTGAAAGACACCGTGGCCGGCACCATCAGGCGGCACCACCTCTTCGCATCGCGCAAGGTGCTGGTGGCACTGAGCGGCGGAGCCGACTCGGTGGCACTGCTCAGAATACTGGCAGAGCTCGGCTACGAATGCACCGCCGCCCACTGCAACTTCAACCTGCGCGGCAGCGAATCGGCGAGGGACGAGGCTTTCACGGAGCGGCTATGCCGCAATATGGGGATAGAGCTTGAGACGGCGCATTTTGACACGAAACAGTTTGCCGAAAGCCAAGGAATAAGCACGGAAATGGCGGCCCGCCGTCTGCGATACGGTTTTTTCGGCGACGTGCTGCGCAAGCGTAGCCTCGACTCCGTGGCTGTGGCGCACCACCGCAGCGACAACGCGGAGACCATACTGCTCAACACCATCCGCGGAACAGGCATCAGGGGGCTGCTCGGCATGCCGTACCGGCGCGGCAACGTGGTGCGCCCGCTGCTTGACGCCGACCGGCGGCAGATCGTCGGCTACCTGCGCTCCATAGGACAGGACTGGGTTGACGACAGCACCAATTCCGTGGCCGACGTGAAGCGCAACGTCATAAGACTCAAGTTGATGCCGCTGCTCCGGGAACTCAACCCCGCCATAGAAGACACGCTGCTCGGCAACGCGAGCCGTCTGGCGGAAGTCTACGACGTTGTCCGCACCCATTCCGCCGCCGGCAAATACGCCGCACAGGACAACGGCGGGACGCTCACGATACGGAAAACGGACATCGACTCCCACCTCACCCTGTTCATGCTGCTTGAAGGCAAGGGCTTCACCCCCGCGCAGACCGATGACATCTGGAGGCACATGGACAACACTCCGGGAGCCATATACGAGACTCCGACACACACACTGCTCCGCGACCGCGACACACTCATCATAAAGCCGTCGGGCGGCACACATGACGCGCCCGGAATACACACCCACTATGCGCCCGCGTCCGAATACCGTTCGGTGCCGCAGTGCAGGGAAGTGGCGTGTCTCGACGCCGACAAGGTGGGCGACAGCTTCAGCGTGCGCCCGGTCAGAAAAGGCGACCGTTTCGTGCCACTCGGCATGAAAGGCTCCAAACTCGTCAGCGACTTCATGACAGACTGCAAAATGGACCTGTTCAGCAAGCGCGGGCAGACCGTCATGACCAACGGCAAGGACATAGTGTGGCTCGTGGGGCAGCGCATCGACGACCGCTACAAAGTCGTGGAGGGGCAGACTTCCCGACTGCTGATATGCGAAATGACAGACAACGACAAACAACATTTACCTTAAATACCTCAAAAGAAAATGAAACATTTATTCATCTCCATGGTTCTCGCCATGGCAGGCGCAGCCCTGTATGCGCAGACGGACAAGGGCACTGCAGAAGAAGACCTGCTGCGCAGCCTTGAATTCCCGTGTTGTTTCTCACAGGCAGGATCAACACCCGTACACTACGACAATGCCATGCCCTTCGGCATCAGCGGCAGCAAGGGCAAGACCGACGCCAAGACGGCCGACGGCAGCGCAAAGCCCGCCGCAACCCCCACTGCCGTGCCCAAGACCCCTGTCTACAACGACAAGAACGCCATGATAAGGGTGCTGCAGGAAGAGGACAAGTATTTCCTTGAAATCGCCGACTCCATCCTCGGACGCCGGATACTGGCCGTCACCCGTTTCACTTCGGTGCCCGGCGGCATAAGCACATATGGCGGCGAGCAGGTACACACATACACCCTCTATTTCGAAAAGAACAAAATCAACAATACCCTTGCACTCCGCTCCACCCAGAACTACATGAAGGCCGACACGCTTGACGCCATCTACAAGGCTGTCAGCATGAGCAACACCGACCCAATAGTGGCAGCGTTCAAGATTGTGGACAGCAAGAACGGCGTGAACAAGATCAACGCTACCGATTTCCTGCTCAGCGACAATTTCCTGAGCCTTTCGGCCTCCTACAAGGAGATGCTGCGGCTCACCAACCTCAACCCCTCGATGAGCTACATAGAGAGCATACACACCTACCCCGTCAACACGGAGCTTCGCACCGTGAGAACCTACAACCGCGGCCAGCGGTCGGCGACACCGTCCATGACATTCGGGCTCAACACCTCGTTCTACCTGCTGCCGGCAGAGCCCATGCGCCCGCGCCTTGCCGATCCCCGTGTGGGCTATTTCACCGACGGCTACAACAACTACTCCGACAAGCAGCAGCAGGTGGAGCGCACCTCGTTCGTATGCCGCCGCAGACTTGAGCCCAAAAACGAGGAGGACGCACAGCGCCAGCGCAACGGCGAACTGATAGAGCCCAAGCAGCAGATAGTGTACTACATAGACCCGGCCACCCCCAAGCAGTGGAGACCCTACCTCATTCAGGGAGTCAAGGACTGGAACTCCGCCTTTGAACAGGCCGGCTGGAAGAACGCCATAACCGCCCTTGAATGGCCGGAAAACGACTCGACCATGTCAATGGAGGACTCGCGCTACAGCGTGATAATGTATCTCGCCTCCGACATAGCCAACGCCTACGGGCCGCAGAACCACGACCCGCGGTCGGGAGAGATAATAGAATGCCACATAGGATGGTACCACAACGTGATGTCGCTCGTACACGACTGGTACCAGATACAGTGCGGAGCCCTTGACCCCGAGGCACGCAAAGCCTTCTTCAGCGATGAACTCATGGGGGAACTGGTGCGTTTCGTATCGTCGCACGAAGTGGGGCACACCCTCGGTCTCTGCCACAACTTCGGAGCCTCCGCCACAGTGCCGGTCGACAGCCTGCGCTCCAACTCCTATCTGGCGCAGCACGGCTTCTGTCCCTCCATCATGGACTACGCGCGCTTCAACTATGTGGCGCAGCCGCAGGACAACATAGAACTCAAGAACCTGCTGCCGCGCATCAACGAATACGACAAGTGGGCCATAGAGTGGGGATACCGTCCGATGCCCAATGCCACCGATGCGGAGAGCGACCGTTACCTGCTCAACAAAATCACCACAGAGCGCACAAGCCAGAACCCCAAGCTCTTCTGGTATGACGGCGAAGGATACAGGAGCGACCCGCGCGCACAGACCGAAGACCTCGGCGACGATGCCGTCAAGGCCAACACACTCGGCATCGAGAACCTCAAGCGCATAGCCCCGCACCTGCGCCAGTGGAACTACTGGGGAGGCGACAACACCGACAGGAAAGTCGCCAATATGTATAACCAGCTCACGAACCAGTACTCGCGCTACTGCCTCCACGTTATCAAAAACCTCTCCGGCCCCTGCCGTACACCCCTTGCGCCCGAACAGGATGGCGACGTATACAAATATCCTGCCGTGGAGAAAGCCGCCGGAGTCGTGCCGTTCCTTGAGAAGCAGCTTTTCACGCGCCCCTCGTGGCTTGTTGACGTGCCCTATGCAAGCCGCCTGTTCTCCGACGGCGAAGAGCAGATAGAGCGCATCGCCGGTCCTCTGATACACGTTGTCACTTCGGGAAGCCGCATAGCCAGCATAAACCCCAACTACGGAGCCGCACGGTATCTGGAAGACCTGAACAAGGCCATCTTCGGCAGTTTCAACACTGCGGCACCGACTGACCGCTACAGCAGATACGTACAGAACATATACGTCCACAACCTCTGCGATGCATACAAGACCAATGCCGGTGCCATCAGCAACGACGCCATTGCCGCCATCTACAGCACCCTCTGCACCATAGAGAAGAAGATAAGCAACGCGGCGAACAGCGATGCGGCCACACAGGCACACTACAAACAGATGCTCTCCGGCATACAGCGCGCGCTGGCCATCAAATGACACGCCGTCCCACGGCAGAGTCCAAATGATTTGCCCCACATCCAAAGACCAGGTTTGGATGTGGGGCAAATCATTCAAGGGAAGGCGGCGCATCCCCACGGGATTTCCTCGGCTTCCGAAATTCCCAACTTGCCGGAAAGTCTGAAAAACCGCTGCTATTCTACCGAGAAACGGTAGATTTCCCTGCCGCGCGACCCCACCACGAGGCTGTTGCCCACGACAACGGGCGAACTCTCGAAATTGTTGGCCATGCGCTGCCGGAACAGCACCTTGCCCGTTCTTCCCTCAATGAGGTAGGCATTGCCGTAGGAGTCGCCGGTAAAGACAAACGTCCTGCCGTCTTCGTTGTAGAAGGCTACGGGTGACGACCATGCCCAGGAACACAACGGCGTGCGGTAGACCACCCTGCCCGTGGCCCTGTCGAAAGCGGTGAACTCCGCCCCGGACGACGAGTCGCGCTGGCAGATGTTGGCGAACACCAGATTCCGGCAGTCACCCTTGCCCAGAAGCGGCGTGCAATACATGCCGCCGTCAAAATGCTTGCCACCGATATGGAGTTTGCGGCACGGTATCTTCTGTTCCCACACGACACTGCCGTCCAGACCGTTCAGCTTCACAAAACGGCAGAACCCGCGGTCGCCCTGACGGTCGACCTCACAACCGGCATAGAGACAGGGAATGCCGTCAATGACTTCACAGACAATGCTCCCGTCGATATCGTCGCCGTTGTCGTAATGCCACACGGGTTCAAGCGTATTGAGGTCTATGCAGACGATGTTGCCGCGATTGTCGCCAAACCATCCGTAGTTGTTGTATACGCAGAGACTGTTTTCCACGCCCGGCGCAACCCCCTTGCAGCGATAGCGCAGGGTGCTGTGGAGCACGAGAGCCGACTTGTCCACCCTGTATTTGTAGATAGTGCCGTTTTCGCCCGGCCAGAAAAGATAGCCGCCCACCACCACGGGCGAGGAATCAAATGCGCCCCAGCCGCGCCAGGCTCTGGAATCGGCTCCCGAAAAGAAAGTGCGCCTGTGCTCCGCGAGGTTTATCACCACCTGTCCCATGGGCGCCACCTTGGGTACGCCGTGCCCCACGTACAGGTTGCCGTTCATTGTGGGGTCAAGACTACAGGTGCCCTTCACGGGATTCGTGACATCGATGCTCTTGCGGGAGGCCTCACCCGTGCGGAAATCGATGAAGTACACCTTGCCGCAGAGCGATGCAACCATTATCTCCTCACTGCCCAACCGATCGGCGATTCCGGGCAAGTTCCTGCGGAAAGCCCCGACCTGCCGTGCTGTCCAGCGCACGTAGAGAGGCTGTCCTGTCCACCCCGTACCGCCGCCCCACGTGCCCACAGAAGTCCTGACGGTATCGTAGCCCGTGGTGAACACCCAGTCCACCACAAGCCGCGACGGAATGCCGTTTACCCTGCCACCGAAGTCAGCGTCACGCAGCGTGTTGCCACGGAAAGTGAGCCGGCCCCGGCGGCCGTCGTAGAGGCTTGCGGCAGAAGACAGCCTGCCACTGTCAAGGCTGTCAAACACAGTGATATCGTAGTCAAGAGCCGCAGCCGAAGGCAACGGCGTACCGGGATACTGCTCCGGCACGGAGTCTTTCTCCCCTACGGACGACGCGCTACGCGCCGTGTCACTGTGCGGCGCATTGCCGCACGACAATACCGCCGCGCACAGAGACACAGCGGTGAAAAACCTTGCAATGTATTTCATGGACACACGATACATATCACTTTTCCCTTTGCAAAACCAGCGACCTGAACCTGTCCGTCAAGGCTATCCTGTCGTTCTCCGAAACGCCGGGGCAAATCTCGCCCAACATCTCGGCAAACACACCCATACACACCACCCTCTCGGATGCGCGCCCCACTCTCACGCCGCTGGCAAAGTCGCCGTGCGGCAAAAAACTACGATTGAAATGTCCGTCGCTCATAAAGCCGTCTATTATGCTGACGAGGTGCAAAATTAAGACATAAAAACCGAAGCCCGCTGCGGAGGAGACACAAAATGACCATGCATCCAAAACAGGACAGGCGAAAAAAAACGGAAAAGATTTTGCAATACGGCAAAAAGTCGTAATTTTGCAGTCGCATTTTATGCACCATGCTTTTCTCCTCTCCAAATGTTGGTGTTGGCGGAAGGATGCGGCAGACTTTGAGAAGACAATATCAAAACAAACATACAGACATGAAAAAAGAAATCCATCCTACTGACTATCGTCCAGTGGTATTCAAGGACATGAGTAATGGCGATATGTTCCTTACCCGCTCCACTTGCAAGACAAAGGAGACCATCGAATTCGAAGGCGAGACCTACCCTCTCGTCAAAGTGGAAATATCCAATACCTCCCACCCGTTCTATACGGGCAAATCCACCCTTGTCGACACCGCCGGCCGCGTGGACAAGTTCCTCAGCCGCTACGCCGTTACCCGCAAGAAATAAACCGGGGAGAACACACAATACAAAAAACACGCCGTCTGTCATGGACGGCGTGTTTTTTTTGCTAAATTTGCGCACAGAACAGTCTCTCCGCCATGGCTGACCGCAGAGAGAAACATGAAAACACGGAGCACGCATTGACACGCAGACTACTTGAACATACCGTCCCCCCTCTGGACACTGTCCACATAGGCATCGTAGGCCTGGGGCACAGAGGCATGAAAGCCGTAGACCGATACGAGCTGGTGCCGGGGGCGGAAATCACAGCTTTGGCAGACCGCAAGGAGAGCTGTACCATTGCAGCAAACCAAGTCCTCGTGGCATCAAACCGCCCAAAAGCCCATGCCTATCACGGCGATGACGCCCACAAGCGGCTCATGGAGGATTCCTCCGTGGATCTGGTATATCTGTGCACGGACTGGAGCAGCCACGCGCAGCTGGCCGTCATGGCCATGCGCGGCGGCAAACACGTGGCCATAGAGGTGCCCGCCGCCATGACGACAGACGAATGCCGGGAGCTCATTGAGGTGTCGCTTGAAACGGGATGTCACTGCACAATGCTCGAGAACTGCTGTTACGATACTTTCGCCTCCGCCACCCGCACCATGGCCAGCGACGGACTGCTCGGCGAGATCACCCATTGCGAGGGAGCATACATCCACGACCTCAACCATGAAATAGAGACTCTCGGCGGCGACCGGAAATACTGGATGGCGCACGAGACCCTTTCGCAGCCCGGCAACGCCTACCCCACACACAGCATAGGACCGGTGGCCCTGCTGATGAACCTGCACCGCGGTGACCGCATGAAGACGCTTGTGTCGGTAACGAGCAAAGGGCAGGGAGTCAGAGGGCGGGTCAACAACACGCTGATCACCACCATGCTCGGGCGGACAATACTGCTACAACACGACATCGGGACACCACGCCCCTACAACAGGCTGCAGACCACCTGCGGGACTTTGGGGTTCACCCAGAAATACCCGTTGCCGACGGTACAGCTCCGGAGCATGGACAAGGCTCTCTGCGGCGAAGAAGCCCTGCTCTGCGCCAAACGCTTCAGAGAGCCCGGGGTCAGCGAATGGCATGACGACGGCAAGCGCAAGGGGTCATCCAACGTGATGAACCACGCCATGGACTGCCGACTCATATACTGCCTGCGCAACGGACTGCCCCTTGACATCGACGTCTTCGATGCCGCCGAATGGTCAAGCCTCATAGAATTGTCAGGAAAGTCAGCTTCGCTCGGAGGACAGCCAGTGGAATGCCCGGACTTCACCTGCGGGCACTGGAAAGACCTTGACCGCCACAGGTTTTATTGATTTGGCTTCACCGGGCAGCAAAACATCCAACCGAAAACAATAAAAGGCTTTGCCACAACCATACATCACGACACCGCCTCACAAAAGACAAACAAACAAGAGCCCTTCCTGCAGGACTGTATTGACAAACTAACTCCCATGAAAAAAATCATTGCTATCTTGACTTTTGCTGCGATATACATTGCAGCGCCGGCGCAGGTATATTCCGTCCGTCCGGGTTTCTACTCCCGACACCCCCGATCTGTTTCCGCACCTGCCGACAGTTTGCCGCAATATCACCTATGGCGTGCCGGCAAGAAACTTCGAGCTGTCTCAAGTTTTGACTGTGCCTCTATTTCCTGCGCCATGCTCGCCGGTGCCTGTTATTTGTCTGGTATTAATTCAGATGCGAGAAAAACGCTAAACACCATCGGAACAGTCTTCGCTGTGGCCTCCGTGGCTTCAAGAATAGCATTAATTGTTGTGCGCAGCGAGGCGGGACGAGAACTGCAATTGTCGGCCACCGGCATAACCTACAAATTCTGATTACAACGCCAGACGCTTGATATCCACATATCAGCAGAAAACGCCAATTTGAGGCGCGTCATGGAGGGCAGAGTCACTATTTCAACTCCACCTAAGCCCACCAAGGGCATGCAAGTTTTCATCTTAGGATTCCTGTTTGTGTTTGACCGTCCGTCATGAAAGCTCAACACGGCAGATATGGAAGTTGCCAGAGCGTGTTTTTGCCATGACGCAGATCTCTACAGACCATCACCAAACACAGAGCCGGCGTACTCCACCCGTTCCAGAAACAAGGCGCGGGCGGGTACGGACTCTCCGGCACAAGTGCGGGTACCGCTGTTCAGGATACGCGCGAAATCATCGGTGGTGATGCGATGCTTGCCCACATCAAGCAGTGTGCCGACTATGGCACGCACCATATTGCGCAAGAACCGGTTGGCGGAAATGCAGAAACACAAAGTGCCGTCGGGCAATACAGACCAGCGGGCATGGGTGACGTGGCAGATGTTGGTCCTGTTGTCGGAGTGCGACTTGCAGAAGCATCCGAAGTCCTCGTGCTGCAGCAGCAGTGCAGCGGCTTCGTTCATGAGCGCGACATCAAGGTTGAAGTGCAGCCGCAAGACATAGGTTCTGTTGAACGGCGACTTTTGCGTAGTGACATAATAACGGTACGTGCGCGAAGTGGCACTGAAACGTGCATGCCAGTCAGACTCCACGCCGCAGACCTTGCTCACGGCTATGTCGGGCGGAAGGACACAGTTGAGACGGTATTCAAGCCAAGCCGTGTCCACAGGCTCGTCCAGGTCAAGATGGCAGGCCATCTGCCGGGCATGCACCCCCGCATCCGTGCGACCCGCCCCCGTGACGCAGACTTTCCTGCGCAGGATGACGAAAAGGGCTTCCTCCATTTTCTGCTGCACCGTGACGGCGTTGGGCTGGTTCTGCCATCCATGGTAGGCAGTGCCGTCATAGGAAAAGAATATACCGTAGCGCATCATCTTACCGTAATGTGGAAACATCCCTGCCGACGCTCATGCTTCACATAGCACGCGCCGGCCTGACGCAAATCGTTGAGGACTTCGGAGAGCACCTGTTTGAGGGTGTCGTCGCGGACTTGTCGCATGGGAATCCCGCGCGCATCCTTGAAAGCCCTGAATTTGCTGTAGCTGATGTCTACGGTAGTGCCGTAGGAGTGACAGCTGTTGTCGGTGGCGTTGACATTGCCCGTCCTGAGTTTTCTCACGTCTTCAAGGGTGCGTGTGACCGAGGTCACGACAATCAACGATGGCGGAAGATGCTTGACGAGCAGGGAGTCGATGAAATTGCGCCCGATGCGACTAAGCAGTTTCTGCGCGCGTGGCACCAGATAGGGCAACGAATGGGTGAGCCTTGCAACGGAGTAATACGGGCTATAGCCGACCCATACCATGGATTTTCCGGCAACCCTCTCGAGGTCATCTCTCGTGGGCTGCGGCTCTATGCCATGATACTTTGCCGTCGCAAGCTGCACGGCATTTATGTCGGGAAATGCCAATTCGTAGTCGTTGACACTGTAGATTCCGTGGGGCTTGGAACATGAAGCCACGGCAGCGGGAGACGGAACCGGCGCCGTCAGCACGGAATCCGACACGATTGCCGCCAGTGCAAGCGTGTCAGACAGGGGGGGGGCGTTAGTGTCCGGAGATTCCGGTTCGGTGTCACTGCAAGCCCTAAACGTGGAGATTGTCACTATTATGAAAAAAAACACCAATTTGAACAACAGTCTGCCACCGGACCTGAAATGCAATTTCATAAAATACGTCTGTTTCAAGAGCAAAAATAATTCTTTTAGTCTACAAAAACTGCGTAGAGTGCCACTTTCTTTATACTTTTGCACGAAATAACGCGCATGGTGATAGAGAAAGTCCTTGTTATAGACGATGTGGACCCCGTCGTGTTCTACGGCGCAGGCAATACCAATATGCGAATGATGAAATCGCTTTTTCCCAAACTGCGCATTCTGGCACGGGGCAACATAGTGAAAGCGATGGGAACGGACGAGGACCTTGCGGATTTCGAACGCCTCTTCGGCAAGATGGCAGCCCACTGCGCGAAGTACAACGCACTGGCGGAAGAAGACATCGTGATGCTACTCAACGGCAACCGCACCAAGGAGGAAAGCGCGGAGCACGTGATTGTATACAGCACCACAGGCAAGCCCATAAAGGCAAGAACCCAGAACCAGACAAGACTCGTGGACGCCTACGAGCACAACGACATGGTCTTTGCCGTGGGGCCGGCCGGGACAGGCAAGACCTATGTGAGCATTGCACTGGCAGTCCGAGCCCTGAAAAAGAAAGAGATACGCAAAATCGTGCTGAGCCGTCCCGCAGTGGAGGCCGGCGAGAAATTGGGATTTCTGCCAGGCGACATGAAAGAGAAAATCGACCCTTACCTGCAACCGCTCTACGATGCGCTGGAAGAAATGATACCGCCAGCCAAGCTGCAGGAATACATGGCCGCCAACGTGATTCAGATAGCCCCCTTGGCATTCATGCGCGGCCGCACACTCAACGATGCCGTGGTAATTCTCGATGAGGCGCAGAACACCACCACCAGCCAAATCAAGATGTTCATGACACGCATGGGGCAAAACACAAAGATGGTGATCACAGGCGACCGCACACAGATAGACCTGCCGCCATCGCAGAAATCCGGATTGACGGAAGCCCTGCGCATATTGGGCGGCATTGACGGCATAGCGTTTGTAAACCTTGACAAAAGCGACATTGTACGCCACAGACTCGTGTCGAGCATAGTGGCAGCCTACGAGGAAGACGCAAGACAAAGAAACGTTTAATCAAAACACAAATACATAATCGTCCCATGACAAAGGCATTGACAAAGACTGACTACCATTTCAAGGGTCAGAAGAGCGTTTACCACGGCAAAGTCCGTGACGTGTACAATTTAGGCGACCGTCTGGTAATGGTTGCCACCGACCGCATCTCGGCTTTTGACGTAATCCTGCCGGAAGGCATCCCCTACAAAGGCCAGATGCTCAACCAGATTGCCGCCAAGTTCCTTGACGCCACCACCGACATCTGCCCCAACTGGAAGCTGGCCACACCGGACCCCAACGTTACGGTGGGCGTGATGTGCGAGGGCTTTCCGGTAGAGATGATTGTCAGGGGATATCTGTGCGGAAGTGCATGGAGAGCCTACAAGAACGGGGCGCGAGAGATTTGCGGGGTCAAGATTCCCGAGGGAATGCGCGAGAACCAGAAATTCCCCTCACCAATCATCACGCCGACCACGAAAGCGGAAATCGGGGAACACGATGCCGACATATCCAAGGAAGAAATACTGTCAAGGGGGCTTGCCTCCCCCGAAGAGTATGCCTTGCTGGAGAAATACACGCTCGCCCTGTTCGCGCGCGGCACGGAGATTGCCGCCAAGAGAGGGCTCATCCTTGTAGACACGAAGTACGAATTCGGCAAGTACAACGGTGAAATCTACCTTATGGATGAAATCCACACCCCCGACTCCAGCCGCTATTTCTACAGCGAAGGCTACGAGGAGAAATTCGAGAAAGGCGAGCCCCAGAAACAACTTTCGAAGGAGTTTGTGCGCGAATGGCTGATGGACAACGGCTTCCAGGGCAAGCCCGGGCAGCAAGTACCCGAAATGACTCCGGCCATAGTGGAAAGCATCTCCAACCGATACATAGAACTATACGAGCACATCACCGGAGAACCTTTCGTCAAGGAAGACACCACAGATATCTCCGGGCGCATAGAAAAGAGCGTGGAGACTTATCTCAAATAACTGAACCCCTTTCCCTGTATGTACAGGGAGAGGATTGCCTTTTCTGCGGTCTGCCTGTCTTTTCCAGCAGACCGCAGAAACGTTCCACCGCCGCATAACGACTTGAGGACATGACAAACTTCTTTATCTGCCTGCAGTGTGCTACCTGCCTACTCTGGCTGTTTCTGGCAATGATGCGAAGCAACAAGACACTGGCGCAGAAGATGCTCGTGCCCATCATGCTGCTGTCATTTGCCACGTTCTTCGGCGATCTGTATTTCTCCACCCCCTCCGCTGACAGTCACATGCAAGTGTGGCTTGACATCATGAGCCAGTTCCTAAGCCCAAGCCTTGCACCACTGATACTGATATTCGTGTTCGCCCGCTACAACACCAGAATAAAGCCCTGGTGGTGGCTGCCTTGGCTGGCGTTGCCATTGGGACTTGGTCTGACCTCAGCACTTCTGTACGGCATGACAGGCGTGGATGCAAGCGCGGAACTGATGGAGCACTACACCCGGCACGGGCTGCCTTTGCCAGACAAATTCAACAGCCCGCCCTGCAAAGCACACCTGTTCGTGGAAACGGTACTGTTCTTCGTGCTTGTGTCACTGCAGATGGTGTCTGTCATAGGTTTTCTGGTCTGGCGTCTTGCAAAAGACCGGCTTACGTCCAAAAAGCTGTTGCTGTTCACAAGAAAGCGCATCAAACTCAAGACCAACACCGTCATCGTTCTGCTGCTTATACCCCTGCTCCTTTGCGTCATTGCGAGGTGCGCGACCGGAACTGCATACTACGGAACGACTTTCGCCAAGGTGATTCTGCCACTGCTCACGACACTGCTAATCACGATGCTATGCAACATCGCCTTGAATGTCAGAGGAGAACGGGTGCGCATTGACATGCTTGGAGGCGATGCAAGTCCAGCACACGACAAAACAGTGCAAAACGTGACGGCAGGAAAAGATGTCGGACTGAACGTGGCTTTTCCACACGGAGCGGAACCCGAGAACGCAGCAGGCATCAACATGAGTCCCGAAGAATACTCTGCCCTGTTGAGAAGATTCAACCATGAGCTGGTTACAAGGAAAGGGTTTCTTGATGAGGACATGACCCTCAGAAAACTTGTCGGGACACTGGGCTATAACCGCACCTATCTCTCATATCTTGTGAACAAGGAATACGGCATTCCGTTCAGAGACGTGGTGGGGCAACTGCGCATAGACCACGCCATGAAATACATGAAAGAACACCCGGGCTGTCTGCAGGAAACGGTGGCCCAGGAGTGCGGTTTCACCAGTGCCCCCGCTTTCAACCGCAAATTCTCGCAAGTTGTGGGAATGACTCCGCGGCTGTGGTATCAGCGCACCGTCAAGGCGGAATACGAGGATCGGGAGGAAGCCTGACCCGCACAAACATGCCGGTCACTGAAAACAGTCCGCCCTGACAGGCAAAATAACATACGGACAAGAACAGCGTCCGTTTCCTCCGCTTTTGACTTTTTTCCACCACACCGGCATACAACTCAATATTTATGTCTAATTTTGCACAGCATGAAGAATTTCGCCCTTATACTTTTATGTCTTTGGAGCGGAGCTTTGACCGCAGGCACACGCACCATGACAGACCTGTTCGTGGCCATGCCCGACTCGCTGATGCCAATGCTGAGCCAGAATGCACGGAAAGACCTTATTGATTTCTACCAGAGCGGCATGAAACCTCTGCTGCCAAATGAATGGTCGGCAAACTCGCAACTTACAAAGATTGAGGACTGCCTCATAGAGCTCAACGAAGACACGCAGGGCACCGTCAGCACGACAATGACCATGCTAAGTCTGAAAGACCGTGACACCATCATATGTATGGTGCGCACCATAAGGTGTCCGCAGCCCGACAGCGAGATATTCTTCTACACTACAGGCTGGAAGCCGCTCGTTGCCAAACGGTTTGTCGCTTTGCCTACAAAAGGAGAAACGAGGCAAGTTACGGAAGGTTCGCTGGTAGACTACGCCTGCATGTCCCTCACCCGGACCAAAGACAGCGTTTCGCTTGATATAGCGATTGACGCAGGCGACGGCGTTGCCGGTGCGAGTGCAGACAAGAAAGGAACGTTCCGCTACGAATGGAACGGGTCCAAATTCACGAGGAGACCATAATAATGTCAACCATCATACACATAGAAACGTCCACGGATGTCTGTTCGGTGGCACTCAGCGAAGACGGGCACTGCCTCTTTCACCGGGAAAACCGCGATGGGCACTCGCACGCACGCGTCCTTGCCCCCTTTGTGGAAGAGGCCGTCAGCATGGCCGACAACCACGCCATTCCCATTGATGCCGTTGCCGCAAGTTGCGGACCCGGCTCATACACCGGACTGCGCATCGGGGTGTCCACAGCCAAGGGGCTGTGTTACGGACGGGGGTTGAAGCTAATAAGTGTATCCACACTCAAACTGCTCTGCGTGCCGATATTGCTCTATCGCGAGGATTTGCCTGACGATGCCCTTCTGTGCCCCATGCTTGACGCAAGGCGCATGGAAGTATATACCGCCATCTACGACCGCGCGCTGAACACCATACTCGACACAAGCGCACAGATAATAACACCCGATTCATTTCTGGACATCCTCGACAAGAGAACCGTGATATTTGCAGGCAACGGGGCCACCAAATGCAAGGGGACAATCACACACCCCAATGCTATCTTTGCTGACGGCGTTGAACCTTTGGCAAAAAACATGATACCCCTTGCCGAGCGTTCGCTCGCGCGCGGGGAAATTGAAGACACCGCTTATTTCGAACCGTTCTATCTGAAAGAATTTGTCGCAGGGCAGCCAAGGAAACTATTCTGAAGACCGTACCGCGCACCAGAACAACACCAGTTCAACATATCCACAATGGAATACAACACAACACAAGAAAAGCTTATACTGCCCGACTACGGGCGCAACATACAGAGCATGGTAGAGTTTGCCATGACCCTGACGGACAGAAAGGAGCGGCAGCGTTGCGCCGAGGCCATCGTGAAGATCATGAGCACCAAAGTGCCGCTACAAAAAGACCCCGAAGACCAACAGCGTATGCTCTGGGACCATCTGGCACTTATATCCGGCTACCGTCTTGACGTGGACTCCCCCTTTCCAATCAGCATCCGCACGGAAGAGGAACAGGAGAAGCCCCATCTTGGCTACCCCAAAACCCACCCCAAATTCCGGCACTACGGACAGACCCTCGAGGAAGCGGTGAGGGCCATCGCCAACATTCCTGAAGGCGACTCCAAGCAGGCCGTCACCGAACTCGCGCTGGCACAAATGGCAAAAAGCCTGTACCAGTGGAACAGAAACGTGCTGTCTCCCGAAAAACTGGTGAACGACATGGTAACACTGACCGGCGGCAAAACAACGCCAACAGTAAGTCCACAACGCATGAATGCCATTATCGCCGCTGCAACATCACACCAGCACAACGTCCCCACACGCAGTAACAGGAAGAGGAAACTGTGACCCTGTCACGCCCAGCACTTTGCATCACACACATATGGCATCATTCATCATTGAAGGCGGACATCCGCTAAGAGGCGAAATAACCCCACAGGGAGCCAAGAACGAAGCTCTGGAAGTGATATGTGCAACGCTACTTACCAGCGAAGAAATGCGCATCAGCAACATTCCGGAAATTCTGGATGTCCTCCACCTGACCGAGCTGATGCGCAGCTTGGGGGTGAAAATCACCCGGCACGGCAAAGGCGACTATTCATTTTGCGCAAAAGACATAGACCTTGGCTACTCCACGAGCGAGGACTTCATGGCAAGATGCGCAGCACTGCGTGGCAGTGTCATGCTTGCCGGTCCGCTGCTGGCCCGCTTCGGCACCGCCGTACTGGCAAAGCCAGGGGGCGACAAGATAGGGCGCCGCAGGGTTGACACCCATCTCTCCGGCATGTGCAGGCTGGGAGCCAGACTCACCCCCGACACCGTCAACTCGCGCTACACCCTCGAGGCCGACAGGCTCAAGGGGACCCACATGATTCTGGACGAGGCCTCCGTCACCGGAACAGCCAACATCATCATGGCCGCAGTACTGGCACAAGGCACAACGACCATCTACAACGCCGCCTGCGAACCATATATCCAACATCTCTGCAAGATGCTCAACCGCATGGGAGCAGACATCACAGGCATTTCTTCAAACCTGCTGACCATAAGGGGGGTGGACTCCCTCCGCGGGACTTTGCACACCGTCAGTGCCGACATGATTGAAGTAGGCAGTTTCATCGGCATGTCGGTAATGCTCGGCGGCGGACTGACCATACGCAACGTGATACCCGAAGAGCTCGGTGTCATCCCCAGAGCATTCCAACGGTTAGGGGTAAGACTGCGCGAGGGCAAGAACTTCATAAAAATACCAGAACAGAAACACTACAGTGTCGACACTTTTCTTGACGGTTCGTTCATGACCATTGACGATGCCCCGTGGCCGGGACTCACGCCCGATCTGCTGAGCGTGCTTATCGTTGTGGCAACCCAGGCAAGGGGAACGGTGCTGTTTCACCAGAAAATGTTTGAGAGCCGCCTGTTTTTTGTAGACAGGCTCATTGACATGGGTGCGCAGATCATACTGTGTGACCCTCACCGTGCCGTTGTTGTGGGGCATGACAACAAGATAAAGCTGAGAGGCCGGCGTATGGCCTCGCCCGACATCAGGGCGGGCATAGCATTGCTCATAGCCGCCCTCAGCGCCGACGGCACCAGCCAGATAGACAACGTGGAACAGATTGACCGAGGCTACGAGGACATTGACATCCGCCTGAACGCCCTCGGCGCAAACATCAAACGAAGATAGTTCTCCGCCGCATTACACATGATAACCTTTGACGAAGTCTTCAAAATAGGCACGACAGGCCGTCCCCATGGGATAAAGGGCGAAATCAGCATGCACTTCACCGATGACGTGTTTGACAGTGTTGATGCGGACTACCTCGTGTGCAACATTGACGGCATTCTCGTTCCTTTCTTTATGGAGGATTGGTTTTTCAAAGGATCCGACACAGCCATAATAAAGTTTGAAGGACTGGACAGCGAAGACGATGTCAAGTTCCTCCAGAACACCGAGGTCTTTTTCCCAAAATCACTCGCACTGGAGCGTAGCGACAGCTTCTGTTCATGGCGGGCACTGACGGGATTCCTCGTGTCAGACAGCCAGGCCGGGCAACTCGGCACGGTTGTCGGCGTTGACGACTCATCCGCCAATGTCCTACTGGAGACTGTTTCCGACAACGGTGACACCCTGCTGCTGCCCGTGCATCCGGATCTGGTTGCAGAAGTCAATGTCCGGCAACGCACTCTCCGTCTCAATCTCCCGGAAGGACTTCTGGACATCAACTGATACACACGCACCACTTACATATACACAGAACATTCCATACATGAAGAAGAAGCATCTGGCCATACTCGGGTCTACCGGTTCCATCGGGACACAAACATTGCAAGTCGTGGCAGAACACCCCGAAATGTTTGACGTATGCGTCCTTACCGCCAACACCCAAGCCGACCTGCTCATAGGTCAGGCCATGCGTTTCGAACCAGATGCCGTAGTCATTGCCGACGAATCAAAATACCAATACGTCCGCGAAGCCCTGTCCAACCACCCAATCAAGGTCTTTGCCGGTGCAAAAGCCCTGTGCGAAGTTGTGGAGTTCAGTACCGTGGATACCGTTGTCACCGCACTTGTGGGATTCTGCGGGCTTGAGCCTACTGTTGCCGCCATCAAGGCAGGCAAACAAATTGCATTGGCAAACAAGGAAACCCTTGTTGTGGCAGGCGAGCTGATAACGAGTCTCGCCCTACAGCACCATACACCTATCCTGCCTGTCGACAGTGAACATTCGGCCATTTTCCAATGTCTGGCAGGCGAGTCCCCCGACACCGTCAGCCGTTTGCTGCTCACAGCTTCCGGCGGTCCTTTCCGCCTGCTTTCCGCATCTGAAATGTCAAGTGTGACAGCCCGGCAGGCACTGCAACACCCCACGTGGAAGATGGGTGCAAAGATCACCATAGACTCAGCCACGATGATGAACAAGGGTTTTGAGGTGATAGAAGCGAAATGGCTGTTCGGAATCGCCCCCGACAGGATAGACGTGGCAGTCCACCCCCAAAGCATCGTACACTCGGCTGTTGAGTTCGTTGACGGCACCGTCAAAGCCCAGCTGGGACAGCCTGACATGCGCATGCCCATACAATATGCCCTGTCATATCCTACCAGACTCAAGCTGTCAAATTCACGTCTTGACATTTTCCAGTCCGGCACCCTGACATTCGAGAAACCGGACACCGGCAAATTCCCGTGTCTGGAACTTGCCTATGAAGCACTCGGGCAAGGAGGCAACATACCGTGCGTCCTCAATGCCGCCAACGAAGTGGTCAATCTGGCCTTCCGCAAAGGCGATATAACCTATCCCCAAATCTACGAAACATTGGCAAAAACCATACAAACGGCCACGTTCTGCGCCACTCCATCGCTTGACACATACCTCTCATCGGACAAGGAGAGCCGCAGAACGGCGGAAGCCATCATTTACAAAAAATAACGACAAACACAATCATTACCCATGGAAGTCTTTCTCATCAGAGCCGCCCAACTGATACTCTGTCTCTCAATACTTATAATCCTTCATGAGGGAGGGCACTTTTTCTTCGCCAAGCTGTTCGGCATCCGCGTGGAGAAGTTCTACCTGTTCTTTGACTACAAATTCCACCTCTTCAGCACCTACTCCAAATGGTGGCGCAGACTGCGCGGCAAAAAGCCCATAGAGAAAGGAGCAGACGGCAACTACCCCTATTCGGGCACCGAATACGGCATTGGTTGGATTCCACTTGGCGGCTATGTAAAGATAGCCGGCATGATTGACGAGTCAATGGACGTGGAGCAGATGAAATGGGAAGCCCAGCCGTGGGAGTTCCGCACTAAGCCGGCGTGGCAGCGACTGCTCGTGATGCTTGGCGGAGTGACGGTCAACTTCTTCCTCGCCCTGTTTGTATACTCCATGATTCTGTTCGTCTGGGGCGAGCAATACATTCCAGTCAAGAACATGACCATGGGATTCACTTTCAGCAGCCAGGCAAAGAGCATAGGCTTCAAGGACGGGGACATCGTGACAGGTGCCGACAAGAAGACTTTCCGCAGTTTCAACACCGATGCCGTACGCTCCATTTCCACCGCCAAGACCGTTACGGTATTGCGCAACGGCAAGAGCGAGGAGATTGCCATGCCCACCGAAGGGCTGAATCTGCTTGACATGTTCCAAAGCAACAAACCCTTTATCTCGCCCTACATACCTACCGTGATAGACAGTGTCATAGCCGGCACTCCGGCAGACAAGGCCGGACTGCGCAAAGGCGACATGATAACAAGTTTCAACAATGCACCCACGCAGACATGGAGCGACTACAATGCAGCTCTAAGAGTTCTTGCCAAGCGTCTTGAGGGAGCCACCACCAACGACTCCATACGCAAGCGCAACGTGCAAATCACCGTTGTGCGAAGCACAGGCAACACCGACACCGTGCGCATGATGCTTGACTCCGAGCTACGCATGGGCGTGATCCAAGCCTCCGCCCTGACCTACTACAAGCCCGTCACCAAACATTACTCACTCATTGAATCGTTCCCCGCCGGTTGCCGCCACGGCGTAGACGTGTTCAAGGGCTATGTAAGCGACCTCAAATATCTCTTTACCAAGGAGGGAGCCAAGAGTGTCGGTTCGTTCGGAGCCATCGGCAGCATGTTTCCGACGGTATGGGACTGGCAGCGTTTTTGGGAGCTGACGGCGTTTATCAGCATTATACTGGCTTTTATGAACATCTTGCCGATTCCTGCCCTCGACGGAGGTCACGCCATGTTTCTGCTCATCGAGATGATCTTCCGCAAAAAATTCAGCATCAAGTTTCAGGAACGAGCTCAGATGACGGGAATGTTCATTCTGCTACTGCTGATGGTCTACGCCCTTGGCAATGACATATTCAGGTTTCTGCTGTAGGGCATACTGCAACCCCGAGAAAGACAGGAGCAGACTGTCCGTGGGGAAACTGCTCCAATCAAAAAACAGAGTTTTTAATTCCCGCGCAATACATAAATCAAGGAAAAGTTGTTACTTTTGTAACCGGAAAACATCTACGGAAACGACAACAAACAGGCAATCAAGGCAAGACCATTCAGACTTAAACAATTACTTGCAAAAGCACCATATCATGACCAAAAAAACACCTAATCTCTGCCCTCGCAATGACAGCACTGCCTTGCATTGTCCTGCAGGCACAAAACAAATTTGACGTGAACGGCGACAACGCTGTCAATTCAGCCGATGTTGTTGCAGTGTATAACTATATCGTTACAGGAGAGACGGGAGAAACCCCCATAGAACCCACAGAAGATAGAACTTTCAACTTCGGCGGAGTATCCTTTACGATGAAAAAGGTGGAGGCCGGCATTTTCTATATGGGAGGCACTCCTGAGCAAGAAGACCCGCAAGACGACGAAAGACCCATGCATCGCGTCACGTTGACAAAAGACTACTACCTCGGCGAGACCGAAGTGACGCAGGAACTTTGGCTGGCCGTAACAGGTTCCGAACCCGGTTCTTACTGGACAGACAAATATGGCAGGGGAGCCAACTATCCTGCGTATTGTGTCACCTGGGACCAGGTTCAGTCGTTTCTGGAAAACCTGAACGAAAAGACAGGCCTGACGTTCCGCATCCCTACTGAAGCGGAATGGGAATTTGCAGCCCGTGGCGGAAACAAATCCCAAAACTATCAGTACAGTGGCAGCAACACCCTTGACGATGTTGCCTGGTATTGTGACAACAGCGGCGAGAAAACCCATCCCGTCAAGACAAAGCAACCCAATGAATTGGGGCTCTATGACATGAGCGGCAACGTACACGAATGGTGTTCGGACTGGTACGGCAGCTATGAAAGTTCTCCTGCAACGGATCCTACTGGTCCAGAAAAAGGTTCAAAACACGTGTGCCGTGGCGGCAACTGGAACTTTGACGCAAAAAGCAGCCGTGTTGCCGCCCGCCTGTACTACATGCCGTCATACTGGAATTATTTCCTCGGCTTCCGCATTGCCCTTTCCTCTGAACAGTAGGACGCAACGCCCTAAAGAACATTGCAAAACAAAAAACAGCGTTCGGGACCCGCTTGCGTGGACTATACAAAGCCACGCAAGCGGATTC
>CAVHBF010000004.1:25582-43834 GCA_963634195.1 Bacteroides thetaiotaomicron
CGTGCAACTATGCAACCAAACGGGTGCGCCAGAAAGTCTGCGGGAATCATCAAAAACAGGTGTTGCCGGTTTCTGAAAAAGGCGGTAACTTTGCCGCCAAAACCACTCTCATGAACACAGCACTCCCCATCAAGGCTCTCCTCTTTCTGGTCTTTGTCCCCGTTTTTCTGTATGCCAACGACAAAAAGGATTCCGCTGACGTGAAGGACATAGAAGAAGTGGTCATCGTGTCAGCCCCCAAGGAAACAGGCAAACTAAGGGAACGCCCCGGCGCTGTCTCAATCATCAGCAAGAACGACATGACGCGTCATGGCATCACGTCCCTCAAAGGCATAAGTGGCATAGTACCCAACACGTTCATTCCGGACTACGGCTCAAGGCTCACTTCGGCCATCTACATCCGTGGAATAGGTTCACGTATCGGCACCCCCGCCATAGGGCTGTACGTGGACAACATCCCCTACTCTGACAAATCCGCGTTTGATTTCCGCTTCTACGACATTGAGCGCATCGACATACTCCGTGGACCCCAAGGCACCCTCTACGGACGCAACTCCATGGGAGGACTCATAAGGATACACACCCTCTCCCCTTTTTCCTATCAGGGCTCCACGCTCAATCTTGGTATGGCAACCGCCGATGCCCACCGCAACATCTCGCTGACCCACTACCGCCGCATAAGCCAATGTTTCGCCTTCAGTGCAGGAGGATACTATGACGGCAGCAACGGTTTCTACCAAAACGCCATGCTTCACCAACGGCAGGACAAGATGAACTCCGGCGGTGGACGCATGCGTGCCATACTGCGCACCGGGAAGTTGAAAGCAGATTTCACCGCCAGCTACGACTACTCCCATGAGGGGGGCTACCCCTACTGCTATGCCGGCCAAGTAGAAGGCGAGGAAACACGCCCGTCGCTTCTGGGCAAGATCTCCGCCAACGATGAAAGCTCCTACCGCCGCAACATGACCAATGCCGGCGTAAGCGTGGAATACCGCACAGGCAATATAGCCCTCAACTACACAGGAAGTTGGCAACGGCTGCAAGACCGTCTGTTCATGGATCAGGATTTCATTTCCGACAACATCTATACGCTTGAACAAAAGCAACTCCTCAACACCGTCAGTCAGGAATTGACGATAAACAAACGCCAGGATTCGTTCTGGCAATGGATCAACGGCGTCAGTGCCCTTAGACAATGGCTCAAAACCTCCGGTCCGGTAGACTTCAAGACAGACGGTGTTGATTTTCTGCAATACAGCATCAATTCCCATATGCCCGACCTTAGCGGCAAAGGCATCTCCTCAATGGGCGTTGCCATCAACGACCCGCACATTACCATGGGTGGAAATTTCCGCACGCCCGCAACCAATCTGGCGGTGTTCCACCAGTCCACGCTGAACTTTACCAAAGCCGTCTCCCTCGCCATAGGCGTACGTCTTGACTACGAGCACAACTCGCTGTCCTACAACTCCGCCGGGACTGTCAATTACAGTTTCAGCATGACCGGCGGACGAATGCCCCTGAATCTGGCCGATCTCAAAGCCACTCCCTCATTCCACGGCAAGCTATCCGACAATTGCCTTGAAGTCCTCCCTAAGCTTGCTTTCAAAATTCATCCCTGCGACAACTTCATGCTCTATGCCTCTGCCTCCAAGGGACACCGTCCGGGAGGCTACAACGTACAAATGTTCTCCGACCTCCTGCAAGAATCCATGCGTGGAGACATGACGCAAAGCATCAAGGACGCAACAAACAACGCCCTTGACAAGTATGTCCAAATGGGAATGCCCTCTACCGTAATCAGCAACATCAAGGCCGGGCTTGAAGAAATGCCCGCAAGCGCACCGCCCGATGTAAATAACGCCGTGGCCTTCAAGCCCGAATTCAGCTGGAATTACGAAATCGGCTCGCGCCTGAGACTTCTTGGCGGCACACTGCAGACAGAGGTTGCCATATTCCTTGCCACCATTCGCGACCAACAGATAGTGCGGTTCGCACCGAACGGGCTTGGGCGCGCCATGGTCAATGCAGGGCGCAGCCGAAGCTACGGGACGGAAATCACCCTGCGCTATACCCCCTCCGCCAGACTCACGGTATGGACAAGCTACGGGTACACCCACGCCACATTCACCAAGCACGATGCTGGCAAGGACTATACAGGCAACCGCGTACCGTTCATTCCGCTGCACACCCTCAGCGCAGGTACCGACTATACAGTCTGGATGCCAAAAAGAGGAATTTTGAAATCACTGACAGCCGGAGCTGACATCAAAGCCTGCGGACGCATCTACTGGACGGAGAACAACGATGCAAGCCAACCACTGTACACCATCATCGGCTCGCACCTGCTTTTTGACTTCGGCATATGCGAAATCAACCTGTGGGGCAAAAACCTTACCGATAAGCACTACCACTCTTTCTGCTTTGAAAGCATGAACCGGCGCTACGTGCAGAAAGGCAAACCACTGCAACTGGGCATTGATTTCAGACTCCGGTTCTGACTCCCGGCAAAAACGGATGCCCAACAGTCTGACCATCGTTTCAAAACAGCGTGAAAGGGTCTCCTCTTTCATGGAAAAGTCTTACCTTTGTAGGCAGTTTGGAGTTGTTGTGATGTACGCACAGGAAAAAATAAAACCATACAATCCACAGGAAGAAAAAGAAGTACAGGTGGAGCGCATGTTTGACAGTATCGCCCACTCGTATGACCGACTCAACCACATCCTGTCGTGGGGCATAGACCGCCGTTGGCGCAAAGCCACCGTCAACGCCCTAAAACCCTTTGCGCCAGCCAACATTCTTGACGTAGCGACAGGCACCGGCGATTTCGCCATCCTGGCAGCACAGACGCTGAAACCGAAAAGCATCACGGGGACAGACCTCTCCGAGGGCATGATGCAGGTGGCACGTCGCAAGACGGAAAGCAAAGGGCTGTCCAACATCATTTCATTCCGCAAGGAAGACTGTATGCACATGACTTTTGGAGACCATACATTCGATGCTGTCACCGTGGCGTACGGAGTGCGGAATTTTCACGACCTTGACAAAGGTTTGGGTGAGATATTCAGGGTGCTCAAGCCCGGTGGGCATCTGGCGATACTGGAGCTGTGCGCCCCAAAACGTTTTCCCATGCGACAGCTCTTCCAGCTGTACAGCCGTCTGGTGATGCCGTCCATAGGCAGGCTGCTGTCAAGAGACAACTGCGCCTACAAGTATCTGCCCGCCACGATGGAAGTGTTTCCGCAAGGCGAGACCATGAAGGAAATCATCGAGAAAGCAGGGTTTGAACACGTCACGTTCAAACGGTTCACTTCCGGACTCTGCACAATGTACATAGCAGCCTCTCCGCAGAGGAGCAACAATACGCCATGACAGAATACGGGCTCATAGGTTTCCCCCTCGTACACTCGTTCTCCAGACAGTTCTTCACTGAAAAGTTCCAAAAGGAGGGCATTGACGCACGGTATCTCAACTTTGAAACGGAAACCGTGGGCGACCTTGTCAAACTGATAAAAGAACATCCGCAACTCAAAGGGCTCAACGTTACCATCCCCCACAAGCAAAATGTCATACCGTTGCTTGACGACATCAGCGCCGAGGCCAGAGAAATCGGGGCCGTCAACGTAATTGCAATAAAGCGCGACGCAAACGACAACCTTACCATCAAGGGCTACAACGCCGATGTTACGGGGTTTGAAGACAGCATACGCCCTCTGCTCAAGCCACACCATACCAAGGCTCTGGTACTGGGTACGGGAGGTGCATCCAAAGCCATACGTTACGGACTCGCCAGACTGGGAATCGAGTCCACTCCCGTAAGCCGCACGGAGCGCGCCGAGGGAATGGTCTACCGTCAACTGACGGCACAGGTCATGGCGCAGCACACGGTGGTCGTAAACTGCACGCCGCTGGGAACTTTCCCACACCAGGAAACGTTCCCCGACATTCCGTACCTGTCCCTGACAGACAGGCATCTGCTATATGATCTCGTATACAATCCCGCCAAGACAATGTTCCTGCGTAAAGGCGAGGCGCAAGGCGCCACCGTCAAAAACGGACTGGAAATGCTCCACCTGCAGGCTCTGGCAAGTTGGGAAATATGGAACAGATAATCCCCACACCGACAAACGACAAAAACACACTCTACTATGGACAACAGACAACGATACATGATGCGTGGCGTGAGTGCTATGAAAGAAGATGTTCACAACGCAATACAGAACATTGACAAAGGCATCTTTCCTCAGGCTTTCTGCAAAATAATCCCTGACATTCTGGGAGGCGATCCGGAATACTGCAACATCATGCACGCCGATGGGGCCGGCACCAAGTCAAGCCTTGCCTATATGTACTGGA
Organism: Bacteroides thetaiotaomicron; assembly: GCA_963634195.1. GTDB lineage: Bacteria > Bacteroidota > Bacteroidia > Bacteroidales > Bacteroidaceae > UBA6382. The sequence goes on from CAVHBF010000004.1 coordinate 29,942, forward strand.
AGGAGACCGGTGACCTCAGCGTATGGAAAGGCATCGCCCAAGACGCACTCATCATGAACACCGACGACCTGCTCTGCGTAGGTGCCGTTGACAACATTTTGGTGAGCAGTACCATTGGGCGCAACAAGATGCTGATTCCCGGCGAGGTAATTTCCGCCATCATCAACGGAACAGACGAGCTCATGGCCCAGATGCGCAAAATGGGAATAGGCATCTACGGCACAGGAGGCGAGACTGCCGATGTGGGCGACCTCGTGCGCACAATCATCGTAGACTCCACGGTAAGCTGCCGCATGAAGCGGAGCGACGTGATCAACAACGCCAACATACGGCCGGGTGACGTGATTGTGGGGCTCTCGTCAAGCGGACAAGCCTCCTATGAGGCCGAATACAACGGGGGTATGGGCAGCAACGGACTGACATCGGCGCGCCACGACATATTTGCAAAATATCTTGCCGGAAAATATCCCGAGAGCTACGACAAGGCCGTGCCGGAGGAACTGGTGTACAGCGGCAGCTACAAACTGACCGACACCATAGAGGGATCTCCCGTAAATGCAGGGAAACTAGTCCTTTCGCCCACACGCACCTATGCTCCCGTAGTCAAGCGGCTGCTTGACAAAATGCGTCCCCTGATACACGGTATGGTACACTGCACCGGCGGAGCTCAGACCAAAGTCCTCCATTTCGTGGGCGACAACTGCCGGGTGATAAAAGACAACATGTTTCCGGTACCGCCACTCTTCAAGGCCATTGCCAAGGAGAGCGGCACAGAATGGTCTGAGATGTACAAGGTGTTCAACATGGGACACCGGTTTGAAATTTACCTCGCCCCTGAACACGCACAGGAAGTCATTGACGTTTCACAGACTTTCAACATTGAGGCCAAGATTGTAGGACACATAGAGGACGGGGCGCGTTCGCTCACCATCAAGAGTGAATTCGGCGAATTCAACTACTGACACAAGCCTGCTCCGCCAAGCAAGAAACATCCATCCCCGAATGAACTCACTATTGGAAAAACTCAATGCCCTTGTGGCACGTTTTGAGGAAGTCTGTACCCTCATCACCGACCCCGATGTAATCGCCGACCAACAACGCTACGTGAAGCTGTCCAAAGAATACAAGGAACTTGAAGACCTCATGGCGGCACGCAAGGAATACGCCAACCTGCTGAGCAATCTTGAAGAAGGCAAGGACATGCTCATGAACGAGCAGGACTCCGACATGAAGGAGATGGCGCGCGAACAAGTGGCGGAATGCGAAACGCGCATACCCGAAATAGAGGAGCGCATCAAGCTCATGCTTGTACCGAAAGATCCGGAAGACTCCAAAAATGCCATCCTTGAAATACGCGGCGGCACCGGCGGTGACGAAGCCGCCCTCTTTGCCGGAGATCTCTTCAGAATGTATGCAAAATACTGCGAAGCGAAAGGCTGGAAACTTGAAGTGTCCAGTTCAAGCGAAGGCGCAGTGGGCGGCTACAAAGAGATAATCTGTTCCGTGACGGGAGACAACGTCTACGGCACGCTGAAGTACGAGAGCGGAGTACACCGTGTTCAACGGGTGCCCGCCACCGAAACCCAAGGCAGGGTACACACCAGTGCAGCTACCGTTGCCGTGCTGCCAGAGGCGGAAGCCTTTGACGTGGTAATCAACGAAGGTGAAATAAAATGGGACACGTTCCGCTCATCGGGTGCCGGCGGACAGAACGTAAACAAGGTAGAGTCGGGCGTGCGTCTGCGCTACAACTGGAAGAACCCCAATACCGGCGAGGTGCAGGAAATCCTCATAGAATGCACCGAAACACGTGACCAGCCCAAGAACAAAGAACGGGCTCTGGCACGCCTGCGCACATTCATCTATGACAACGAACGGCAGAAATATGATGCCGATATCGCCAACAAGCGCAAATCGCTCGTGTCCACTGGTGACCGTTCTGCCAAGATACGCACCTACAACTATCCGCAAGGGCGCATCACAGACCATCGTATCAACTACACAATCTACAATCTCAACGCATTTATGGACGGCGACATCCAGGACTGCATAGACCATCTCATCGTGGCAGAAAACGCCGAACGTCTCAAAGAGAACAGTTTGCAATGACTCCTTCCCCGCTTTCACCAATTTAAACCCAAGAACACCGGCAACCCGGACATCCGGGGCTCTCACAACAAAACAAAACACGACAGACATGAACAAGCAACAACTCATTGACAATATCAGGCGCAAACGTTCTTTCCTCTGCGTAGGTCTTGATACCGACATCAGGAAAATACCTCAGCACCTCCTCAAGGAAGACGACCCCATATTCGCATTCAACAAAGCCATTGTTGACGCCACCGCCCCCTACTGTGTGGCATACAAGCCCAACCTCGCTTTCTACGAATGCTTCGGGCCCAAGGGGTGGACAGCCTTGGAAAAAACAGTGAGACACATCAAGGGGAACTATCCAGACCTGTTCATCATTGCAGATGCAAAACGCGGCGATATCGGCAACACCAGTGCCATGTATGCCCGGAGCTTCTTTGAGGAAATGGATGTTGACTCACTGACAGTGGCGCCATATATGGGCGAAGACAGCGTCACCCCCTTCCTGCGATATGAAGGCAAATGGGTTATCCTGCTTGCTCTGACCAGCAACAAGGGGTCGCACGATTTCCAGCTTACAGAGGACAGCAACGGCGAACGGCTCTTCGAGAAAGTGCTCCGCACCTCACGACAGTGGGCAGATGACAGACAAATGATGTATGTGGTGGGTGCTACACAAGGACGGCTCTTCGAAGACATACGGAAACTCGTGCCAGACCATTTCCTGCTGGTACCGGGAGTCGGTGCGCAAGGAGGTTCTCTTGAGGAAGTGTGCAAATACGGCATGACCAAAGACTGCGGACTGCTCATCAACTCTTCAAGGGGAATAATATACGCCGACGACACCGAAGACTTCGCTTCTGCTGCGGGAAGGGAAGCACTTGGGCTGCAGCAGCAAATGTCTGCGCTACTGCCCTGGCCGCAAGAAACACCGCAAAACACACGAAGATGATTATCAACGACCCGGTACACGGCTTTATCGACATACCCAAAGGCATTTTCTCTTCTCTGGTAAAACACCCTTTCTTTATCCGTCTCAACCGCATAGAGCAGCTTGGGCCTACCTCGTATGTTTATCCCGGAGGACGACACACGCGCTTTCTGCACTCCATTGGCGCACTGCACCTCATCACCAACGCCCTACAGACCCTCAAAAGCCGACACTGCGACATAACGCCAGAAGAAGAACAGGGCGCCAAGATTGCCATGCTGCTGCACGATATAGGCCATGGCCCCATGTCACACAGCCTTGAAGGAATGTTCATAACCGGGATGAGCCATGAAGACCTCTCCCTCTTGCTGATGGAAAGGCTGAACCACGAATTCGGCGGGGCTTTGGATGTCGCCATAAGCATATTCCGGGACAACTACCCAAAGCATTTCCTGCACGAACTGATATGCAGCCAGTTGGATATGGACAGGCTTGACTACCTGTGCCGAGACAGCTTCTTCGCCGGCGTAAGAGAGGGCAACATTGGTGCAGAGCGCATCATCAAGATGCTCAACGTGTGCGACGACCGCCTTGTGATAGAATCAAAAGGCATCTACACCATAGAGAATTACCTGATGTCACGGCGGCTCATGTATTGGCAGGTATACCTCCACAAGACAGTGCTGGCAGCATGCCACACTCTTTCGGCAGCTATCGGGCGCGCCAAGGAACTTATCTGTGCCGGGCATCGGCTGCGTTCAGCAAGCCAACTGGAATATTTTCTCTACAATAATGTTGACAAAGAGTTCCTCACAGATCACCCCGAAGCCATAGACGCATTCATATTGCTTGATGACAGCGACATCATTTCCGCACTCAAGGAGTGGCAAACAAGCGAGGACCCGGCACTGCGCATCCTTTCGCGAAACTACATCAACCGCAACCTCTACAAGACCAGAGAACTATGCCGTCCGATGATTGCACGCGATCTGGAACAGCTGGAACAGGTTGTGGTGTCGCACCTTAACATTGAGCCAGAATGCGCCCACTACTTTGCAAGACCGCTCAACGTTTCGCAGATACTTTATTCCACCGCAGATGACCACATAAACATCCTCATGAAGAACCGTGCGGTACGCGACATTTCCCATTTTTCTGAACTACTCCACAGCGAAATGGTTGACCGGCGCAGCGAACGGCATTACTTTTTTCTGCACAGGGACCCCCGAATAATTTACGACCCGACCGTTTGCAACATTCTGAACAATTATTGAGAACTTTTCGTATCGCAACACACGCAAAAACCACAAAACACGCCTGTTCCCTTAGGCTATGTTATTATTTTTTGCGACATTTGCATTTATATAAGACAAACAAGACATTTGAACATGGATTTTTCAGCCAAGCAGATTGCAGAGTTTCTTCACGGGACTGTAGAGGGGAATGAAAACGCAACCGTCAACACCTTTTCCAAGATTGAAGAAGGCACGGTGGGCGCAATCTCGTTTCTGGCCAATCAAGCTTATGAACGCTATATATACGACACCGCATCAAGCATCGTACTAGTCAACGACAGCTTCAAACCGACAAAGCCTGTTGCCGCCACGCTGATACGGGTGCAGAACGCCTACGAGGCCGTTGCAAAACTGCTGCAGCTCTACGACTCCATGAAACAGAAGAAAATCGGCATCAGTTCCCTTGCCTACATTGATTCCACCGCCACTGTCGGCAAAGACTGCTATATCGGACCTTTCGTGGCTATAGGACCAAAGGCTACCATAGGCGACGGATGCGTACTCCACCCTCATGTGACCATCGGCGAGGGGGCAAGCATTGGCAGCAACACTGAGATTTACAGCAATGCCGTTGTCTACCATGGGTGCAGAGTGGGCAACAACTGCATACTTCACGCCGGCTGCGTGATTGGAGCAGACGGATTCGGCTTTGCCCCTTCGGAGGACGGCTACAACAAGATACCACAGATAGGCATTGTCACCATTGAAGACGATGTGGAAATAGGCGCAAACACATGCATAGACCGCTCTACAATGGGGTCTACCATCGTGAAAAAAGGTGTCAAACTGGACAACCTCGTCCAAATCGCCCACAACGTGGTGGTCGGAGAAAACACCGTCATGAGTTCGCAGGTGGGCATTGCGGGAAGCACCAAGGTGGGGCGCTGGTGCATGTTCGGAGGACAAGTCGGGGTGGCCGGACATGTAAGCATTGCAGATCACACCACGTGCGCGGCAAAATCGGGAGTGTCCGGTTCCGTAAACAACGAGCACACCACACTGCTCGGTATCCCCGCCATTGACGCGCACAAATTCGCACGTTGCAATGCGGTGTTCCGCAATCTGCCCGAAATTTCGTCTGACGTACAAAATCTCAAACGCGAAATAGCCGAGCTCAAGGGGACACCCGACAAAAAGTGACACCACTCTGAAATCCATACCATACAACACACAACATATGTCAAAACAACATACGCTGAAAGGAACATTCTCCGTAGAAGGCAAAGGGCTTCACACGGGGATATACACCGTAGCAACGTTCAATCCTGCGCCAGAAAACACGGGATACAAGTTTCAACGCATTGACCTTGAAGGACAGCCAATAGTAGAAGGGGTTGCCGACAATGTTGCCGACACCACGCGTAGTACAGTTCTGGCAAAAGGCGATGTGCGCATAGGTACAGTGGAACACGCACTCGCAGCACTCTGCGGGATGGGGGTTGACAACTGCCTCATTCAAGTCAACGGTCCCGAAATGCCTATCCTTGAAGGCAGTGCACAGACATACGTAGACAACATCAACAGGGTCGGCAAGGAAGAGCAGAAAGAAGAGCGGAATTACTACGTGATAAAGAAAAAGGCGGAATTCCGCGACGAGAAGACAGGGGCATCCATCGTGTTGCTTCCAGATGACAAATTCAGCCTGACGGCAATGATATCCTATGACAGCGACTGGTTTGCAAGCCAGTTTGCTACCATTGAAGATGTCCACTCCTTTGAAACGGAAATTGCAGGGGCGCGCACGTTTGTATTCGTCCGCGAAGTAGAGCCGCTCATCAATGCGGGACTGATAAAGGGCGGAGACCTCAACAATGCCATAGTGATTTACGAGAACCAGATTTCACAGGAGCGTCTTGACCGTCTCGCAGACGAAGTAGGCATTGAGCACAAAGACGCCACCAAGCTTGGATTTCTCAACACCAAGCCGTTGGTATGGAAAAACGAACCCGCCCGGCACAAAGTGCTTGACATCATTGGCGACATGGCTCTTATCGGCCGCCCTCTGAAAGGCCGCATAATAGCTACAAAACCCGGTCACACCATCAACAACAAATTTGCGCGGCAGATGCAACGCGAGATACGGGCTCACGAGGTACAGGCTCCACAATACGACTGCAACAAAGCTCCGTTGATGGATGTCAACCGCATACGCGAATTGCTTCCGCACCGCTATCCCATGCAGTTGGTGGACAAAATAATAGAAATGGGCACCAACTACATTGTCGGGGTAAAGAACGTGACCAGCAACGAGCCTTTCTTCCAAGGCCATTTTCCGCAAGAGCCAGTAATGCCGGGCGTACTACAGATAGAGGCCATGGCTCAGGCCGGCGGGCTGCTGATTCTGAACCAACTTGAAAAGCCCGAAGAATGGAGTTCTTATTTCATGCGTATAGACAATGCCAAGTTCCGTCAAAAAGTAGTGCCGGGCGACACCTTAATATTCAAGGTGGAGCTGCTCGCCCCTGTACGCCACGGAATCTCGTCGATGAAAGGCTACATCTTCGTAGGCGAGAAAATTGTCAGCGAATGTACCTTTACCGCACAACTCACGAAAAACAGATAGGTTCTGTCGGCAATAAGCCGTGTGGTCTGTTGCCAGCTCCTATTCATCTACACAATACAAAATAATGAGTAACATCAGTCCTTTAGCCTTTGTGCATCCCGAAGCCGTAATCGGCAAAAACTGCGAGATCGGACCTTTTTGCTACATTGACAAGAATGTAGTGATTGGCGATGACAATATCCTCATGAACAGCGTGACAATACTCTATGGCGCACGTATAGGCAATGGCAACACCTTTTTCCCTGGAGCCGTAATCAGTGCCATACCGCAGGACTTGAAATTTCAGGGCGAAGACACTACGGCAGAGATCGGCAACTACAACAAAATACGCGAGAACGTGACCGTAAACCGCGGAACAAAAGCCAAAGGCAAAACTGTTGTCGGCGACAACAATCTTCTCATGGAGGGTGTACACGTGGCCCACGATGCCTCGGTAGGCAACGGTGACATCATCGGCAACAGCACAAAAATCGCAGGCGAGGTCGTCATTGACGACTTTGCCGTGATAAGTGCCAACGTACTCATACACCAGTTCTGTCGGGTAGGCAGTTACTCTATGCTCGGTGGCGGCACACGAACGAGCCAGGACATTCCGCCTTTCTCAACAGTGGCACGCGAGCCTGCCACATACTGCGGACTTAACCTTATAGGATTGCGCAGACGCAAATTCACGGACAAGCAGATTGACGACATTCATGAAACATACCGCATCCTCTACAACCGCACTTTCACCTTTGAAGAGCGGATGGCAATGGTTCGCGAGCAAATTCCCGACAATCCCGACGTGGAATACATCCTTGATTTTGTGAAGACCTCCAAACGGGGCATTGTTTACTAACCGCCAAAACAAGACGCATGCTATTTAAAATCGCCATCATCTGTGACGAGGTCGAGAATTTCTTCCGCGAAATCACCATTGACTCGGACTGTTCATTTCTGGACTTGAACAAAGCCATACTTGAGTCCTGTGGCTATGACGACAGCCAGATTACAAGTTTCAGCATCTGTTCTGACTCCTGGGAAGAGAAACAACAGGTTGTCAGGGAAGACATGGGAACCACTGCCGAAGACCAGGATATCTACATCATGGCAGAAACCAGACTTGCCGATCTCATAGAGGAAGAGGAACAGAAACTCGTATTCACGTTTGACCCCGCCAATGACCGTGTGTTTTATCTTGAGGTGACAGACATAATAACTGGGAAAAGCCTTGACCGCGCCGAGTGTACGCAATCCAGAGGTCAGGCCCCGAAACAACTCAACGACTTTGATCTGGATTTCAGCAGCATTGCGGCCGAAGACAAAAACATCGATCTTGACCTTGATGACGAAGAGGGATTCAACGATGACGAGTACGATCCTGACTCCTATACTGTAGAGTAGACCGTCCTCTTGCGCCACCACATGATATCATGGAAGCAACACGGGTACACAGGTATCCGAACAATATGCACATCCGCAGCCGTGCAGGCTGCAAGAACGGCCACAAACCGACCCCTCCTTGAAAAACAACCAACAGGCACAGGTTCTACCGTCCCATAAGGTGCGGCTAAACCTGTTTTTGCCATGAACACGCTATTTGTCCTGACAGGTCCAACCGGGGTCGGCAAGACAGATTTGTCGCTAACCATCGCCCAAAAGCTCAACTCGCCGATCATAAATGCTGATTCCCGGCAAATATACCGGCAATTGCCCATTGGCACTGCCGCTCCCACGCCGCGGCAGCAAGCCATGGTGAAACACTATTTTGTCGGCACACTGAATATTAAAGACTACTACAGTGCCGCAGAATACGAACAAGACGTAATCCGCCTTTTGCCAACTCTCTTCGCGCAGTCATCCAACATCTTGCTGACAGGCGGAAGCATGATGTACATTGACGCAGTCTGCAACGGCATTGACGATATCCCCACCATTGACGACACCACGCGCAGCACCCTCAAACGGCAATATGAAAACGGAGGGCTGGATTATTTGCGTGAAGAACTGAAAGTCCTTGATCCCGTATACTACGGCAAGGTAGATCTCAACAACCCGAGACGTGTTATTCACGCCCTTGAAATCTGCCACATGACGGGACGACCGTATTCTTCGTTTCTCACCAGTCAACCCAAACCTCGTCCGTTCCGCATTGTAATGATAGGACTTAACCGTCCGCGCGAAGAGCTCTTTGGGCGCATCAACCAGAGGGTTCTCCAGATGATTGATATGGGTTTTGAAAACGAGGCTCGCAAGGTCTACCCACTACGCAGCCTCAACAGCCTCAACACGGTAGGCTACAAAGAGATGTTCAAGTTCTTTGACGGGGAATGGGACTTTGACACCGCCATACAAAAGATACAACGGAACACACGCATCTACGCAAAAAAACAACTCACGTGGTACAAGAAAGATCCCGGGATGACATGGTTCAATCCGGATGACACACAAGCGATTCTTTCTTTTGTAGACTTGCAGAGATCCAAACCTTGATGAAAGTCACAGACCTACTCTGCGGAACAAAAAGCGCAACGGCAGCATGACAACGGCACTCAGCAACAGGCACACAAGCAACAATGCAACCACAGCCAACACCACGCCCGCGAAACCATACTCACGCCACAGCCATTCACCAAAAGCGTTACGGAAAAGCACAAGGTCAGGCGAACTCTGAAGAAGATAGACTCCGAACACGCATGACGATACCGCCGCAACATTCCACTTTGCCGGTTTTATCCTTAGAAACAAAGAAAACACCGCCATGGATTCTGCCACCACGAGCGGACAGTTGTAGCTCCAGGCCTTGCAGTTGTGACCGGGTTGCCAGCTGCACGTGTCGCAAAGAAACCACATGGACATCAATCCCACACACAACAGCACTGTAAGCCACGGCTTTCCGCAGACAATCCTGCATATCGGTGACTCTGGGAAATTTCGCATATAACGGGCTACAAGATACAGCATCACGAAATTCAGCACATTGTAGCCACTGGCATTGACAAATCCCCAACCGAAACCGAAGACGAAGGTGAATACGGCAAAAGCTGCCAGCACCCTTTCAAAGTCCCTGCGACAGATATTCCTCAGACTCTGCTCCAGCAAAGGAGACAGGAGCACAAGCATCAGGTAGTGGGTTACAAACCACCAGTTGGTGAACCTCACGCTATGCCAAAGCCGGGTCCAAACCAAGGTGGAGTCAACACGGTCTGTCGGGAAAAGCACGGACAAGCACAGCGATAACGCCAAGGCAACCGCACCGAACACCGCACACTCCACCACCAACCGCATCGCCGGTCTCCATACGTGGTGTATGCCGAACCAACCTGAAATCATGACAAACAGATTGACGCCTGTCACGGCAACAGAATTGACCGCCACGCACGTCACCCCTTTTGCATCTGCAGTGAACGGGCTGAGATAGCCGCAACCGTCCACGCCAAACAGCAGCACATGATGCAGCACCACAAAAGCGATGGCGCAAATCCTTATCAGTTCAAATCTTGGGTTTCTGTTGTTCTTCATTGGTTGCGGATGCCGGGAGTGAAATTTCCGTCCCAGCAGGCGGCACCGCCGGGTCTGCATCTCCGGCAGCCGCATCCACGGTGTCGCTGTCTACCCACACCATTGTGCCACACTGGTAACAACTCTTTGCAATGTTCCCCATCTCCGGGAATCTCGTTCTGTAGTTCTTGTAGCGGGAATCGCCCAGCACTTTCTGCAGGAACTTGCCCCAGACTGGCAATGACACACTGGACCCCGAACCGTATGGGTGAATGCCGCGGTATTCTCCGCCCACCCAAACTCCGCCGACAAGGTTGGGAATCACACCCACATACAGAGCATCGGCACTCTCGTTCGTTGTGCCGGTTTTCCCGCCGAAATCGGTATCGTCCATAAAGCGCGAAACATAGTTTGCCAACGAGTGCGACGTGCCCTCCATGCCGGCCTTGAGCAGCTGTTGCATAAGGAATGCCGCACGTCTTGATATCACCTGCTGTTGCGGTTCTTCCTCCTCACTGTATATCACATTCCCGGCACGATCTACCACCTTGGTTATGATTATGGGTTTACGGGCATAACCATTGGCACAGATCACGGCATAGGCATTGACCAAATCGCGCAGTCTGGTTGAAGAAGACCCGAGCGTGAGATTCTGACAATCCTGATACAGGGGATCGCTAATGCCGCACTTGCGCGCCAGACGAATCACGTTTTTCACCCCTACACGGTCACACAGGTTGATGGCAGCTCCGTTCTTGCTGTACTTGAACGCAGAGCGAAGATACATATTTGCCCCCGATTCATATGACTTGAGCAAAGTGACCGTCTCCGGGGCCTTGTCAACAATACGGTCGCACGGAGTCCATCCCTGTTCCATTGCCGCCATATAGACCAACCCTTTGAAAGTAGACCCGGTCTGGTGGCGCGCTACCACATTGTCATGATTCCATGTCTTGAAGTTGAGGTTGCCGACCCACGCCTTGACATGGTGCGTGCTTGGCTCCATTACCACAAATCCCGCCTGCAGGAAACCCAACATGGTACGTATTGAGTCACGCGAAGACATCATTGCTGTCTCTGCCCCTGTGTAAGGGTTGTTGATGGTAACTTCGTGTATACGGTTAAGCTCTACATCAAGGAAATGCCTAAGGGAATCGGCGTTGTCCCTCACCGCCTTGTAGCGCGGCATGGAACGGATTACCGTCTGCACATAACGCTCTGCGACATCGGAACGCAGACGGAAATTGCGCTGCAGGAACTTCATCTGCGCAAGCACCGCTTCTTCTGCATAGTGCTGCATGCGACTGTCAATAGTGGTATAGATACGCAGTCCGTCACCGTAGAGATCCACAGAGCCCAATTCCTTTCCCTCAAACTTGTCATCAAGCAAACGGGCTATCTCCTGACGCAGGTAAGGGGCCGAACCGTCATAGACTTTCTCTATTCTGAACTGGCTCATGTCTATGGGCAGAGCGCAGAGCGAGTCAAACTGTACGCGAGTGATGTCGTCATGATCCAGAAGATTGCGCAGCACCACATTGCGGCGTGCCAATGCCCGTTCGTAGTTCGTATGCGGATTGTATGTGGAAGTCGCCTTCAGCAGGCCCACCAGCACCGCACTCTCCTCTATGTTGAGCCTGTCTGGAGTCTTGCCGAAATATGTCTTCGCCGCCGTACGTATGCCATAGGCCCCGGAGCCGAAGTCAACGGTATTGACGTACATCTCCAGTATCTCTTTCTTGCTGTAAAGCATCTCAAGCTCTGTGGCAATGATACATTCCTTGGTCTTCATTATAAGCATTCTGAGACCGGGTATATGCCCCAACAGTCCCATGGAGAACTGTGTACGTACCCTGTACAGGTTTTTCGCCAACTGCTGGGTAATGGTGGAAGCCCCTCGGGGATTGCCTTTGACGATGTCCTTCACGGCGGCACCGATACCTTGGTAATCAATTCCGTGATGCTCATAGAAACGCTCGTCCTCTGTGTCTATCAAGGTACGGAAAAACATAGAGTCCACGTCCGCATATTTCACGTTTGAACGGTTCTCCCTGAAAAACCGCCCCAACACCTTGCCGTCAGCAGAATATATGACAGACGCTTCGTCCGTCTCGGGGTGCATGATGCTCTCTATCGACGGCATTTTGCCAAAAAGCCACAGCAGATTGACATACACCCCGAACACATAGAAAAACAGAAGGAAAAACAGGGTTAACAACCCATAGGACATCTTTTTGTACCATGGCTTGCCCGTAAACAGGGTGCAGTACCAGTGCCACCCGGATACGGGCAACATGACCAGACTCCTGTACGCATAGCAGCCCCAGTTGCGGATGCGCACAAGCAGAACCGTAAGTCCAGACTTTTCCACAAGCGGATGTTTGTTGTTTCAACTGTCAAAAGTACTAATTATTCTCTATAGGCGAAGTGTTTTCCGGTCACAAAATTTTCCGTCACCTTTTCCGACATTCCAAAAACGCGGCATGTGAGCAGAGATTTGCCCGATGTGACCAACTCTATCTTCTCCCTTAGGGAAAGACACCGCCATGAAGGTCGCGTGAAACCACAGCAAGACCTACAAAAACACGCTGTGTTTTGGTTCTGTCACGCAATATTGGTAAGTTTGCCTGTGTAAATCGACCATGATACTGCACGTTGCCAATCCCGTTTATATCTCCGCATTCAGGCATACATGGACTACTGGCATTTTCACCATGGATGACCGGATCTACGCTTTGATGCAAAGACACGGGCATGGAAGTGGTGCAGATTTTGCTCAACGGATTGTGCCCGTGCAGAAGGCTGTCGCACAGACAACAGACCAAACTCCTTGACCACAATTATCCCGTCTTATGAAAAGAAAGAATTTGCCCAAGATATTGCCGCTTGCAGTATGTGCATTGGTTCTGTTCGCCGTCCAGAACCAATGCAATACCAGACAACACACGGAAACAGGCAGGGAAGAGATGCACCACGCGCGTTCATCTTCCGCGATATCCTCACGTAATGCCGTACCCTTGCCGCTTATGGCATCACCCGTAAGCGGTGAGGTGATATTGCAGCGCGAGGGATACACCTGTTCATACAACGCCGAAACCAGACAGCCAAACTACGTGAGCTGGGCACTGACTCCATACAGGCTTGACGGCAGCGCAAGACGCTCCAGCAATTTTTCTGAAGACCCGGATCTCGGCGATGGGCAGCGGTCTAGGCTCAACGACTACAAAAACTCCGGCTACAGCAGAGGGCATATGTGTCCTGCCGCCGACAACAAATGGAGCAAGACCGCCATGGAACAGTCTTTCTACCTGTCAAATGTCTGCCCGCAAACACAAACCCTCAACGGCGGCGACTGGGAAGAGCTGGAATCAGTATGCAGAAACTGGGTACGGACGCACAGTTCCACTCTTTATGTCGTATGCGGGCCTTTGTTTGAAAACCACAGACACCGTAGGCTAAACAAACGCGTTCCGGTGCCGGAAAAATTCTTCAAGGCAATAGTGTGCCTTGACAAAGGAAAAGAAGAGGGC
>CAVHBF010000005.1:0-43295 GCA_963634195.1 Bacteroides thetaiotaomicron
CCACAGAACTTCACTTTCTCCAAAAGGAAACGGGAAGCAACGGCACAAAAAAAGCAATCTTTCCCGATTTGTGACATTATCGGCTTTGTGTCCGTGCAAATTTTACTAATTTTGCATAACAATCTGACACTCCAATCTATGGCAAACATACTCGTGACACGATTTTCCGCCCTGGGTGACGTGGCAATGACCGTCAGCGTGCTGAAATCGTTTGCCGACAGTTACCCCGACGACCACATAACACTGCTGAGCCGCCCTTTCATCGCCCCACTGCTTGACGGACTGCCCGCCAACGTGCACTTCCGTCCCGTGGAGCTCTGCGACTACAAAGGCATCGCCGGGCTGAGCCGCCTGAGCCGCCAGCTCATCGGCGAGGGCTATGACGCACTGGCCGACATGCACGATGTGCTGCGCACCAAAGCGATACGCTTCTTCTTCAGGAGAGCGAAACTGCCCGTTGCCGTGATTGACAAAGGGCGCAAAGAGCGCAAGCAGATCACGCGCGCTAAAAACAAGCGTCTGCACCAACTCATCCCTTCGCCGCAACGCTATGCCGACGTGCTGGAACGGCTGGGATTTCCCGTGACACCCAAGGAGTACCATATCTACGGCGGCAAAGCAGCCGACATCGCCGACATCGCGAACATTACGGGTGCGAAAGGCACCGGTGCGTGGATTGGCATCGCCCCCTTTGCAGCCCACAGGGGAAAGGTCTACCCCCTGCCGATGATGGAAGAAGTAATCTGCCGTCTCGCCGGCACGCCGGGTCTCAAGATTTTCCTTTTCGGAAGCGGAGAAACAGAGCGGCAGTGGTGCGAAAGCGTCAGCAGCCCCAACGTAATCTCCATGGTAGGCAAGACCGACCTCCGCAAGGAGCTGCGCCTCATGACAAACCTTAACGCGATGGTGACCATGGACTCCGCCAACATGCATCTCAGCGCACTGGCAGGCACACCCACCGTGTCAATCTGGGGAGCCACCCACCCCATGGCCGGCTTTGCGGGAATGCAAGTCCACGGAAGCCGCACCGTGCAGCTTGACATGGACTGTCGCCCCTGCTCCATCTTCGGCAGCAAGAAATGCGCCAAGGGCGATTACCCGTGCATGAGCGGCATCACGCCGTGCCAAGTGGTTGAAGCAGTAAGGCCGTTCCTGCAAAAAACACAGCACACATGACATACAGGCTTCTATACTGCACCGTCTGGCTTCTGTCGCTGCTGCCCATGAGAGTACACTACGCGATATCCGACATCATGTATCCTCTGGTGTACCACATAGTGAGATACCGCCGGAGAATTGTGAGGCAAAACCTAACGCACAGTTTCCCGGACAAGAGTCCCGGCGAAATAAAGCGCACGGAGCGCAAGTTCTACCGCTTTTTCTGCGACTATTTCGTGGAAAACATCAAGGCTCTGACGATAGGGAAAGGCAACATGATGAAGCGCATGACGTTCGAGAATCTGGAAGCGGTGAACGAGGCGTTCAAGACCAACCAGTTCGTCTTCATATACCTCGGGCATTTCTGCAACTGGGAATACATAGCCTCGCTCAGATGGTGGCTGCCGCAGGACATAATCGTAGCCCAACTGTACACCCGGCTACACAACCGCATGACAGACCGCCTGTTCTACCACATACGCTCGCGCTACGGCGGCGAGAACATAAACAAGAACGAGTCACTGCGGCGTATTGTCACCATACAGAAAAGCGGACGGAAAGCCCTCATAGGATTCATCTCCGACCAAGGGCCCAAGATGCAGAACATTCACCTGTGGATCAACTTCCTGCACCACGACACCCCCGTATTCACCGGCACCGAGCGCATAGCCAAGAAAGTCAACGCCGCCGTGTTCTATGGAGAAGTGAGCAGGCGGAAACGCGGGTACTATTCCTGCCGCTTCATACCCATGACCACAGACCCCAACTCTTTCAAGGAACACGACATCACGCGGCTCTACATGAAGATGCTCGAGCAAGACATCATCAAGGACCCGTCGCGATGGCTGTGGACACACAACCGCTGGAAACGGCAGCGGCCGCACGACCTGCCAGACAGCAACCGGCAGGACGCTCCCGGCAACACCAAGGCAACAGACAAGGAAAGACGATGAAGAAAACACTTGCACTCCTCTGCCTGCTCGCGGCCATGACGGCCGGGCAGGCACAAGAACAGATAAAATGGCTCCGCGCCAGTTCCATATCGCCCGACGGCAAGACCATCGCCTTTGAATACCAGGGCAATCTCTACACTGTCAGCTCCGACGGAGGGGAAGCACGGCAGATAACCTCGCACCCCGCCTACGACGGTTACCCCAGATTCTCGCCCGACGGCAAATGGATAGCGTTCACCTCCGAACGCAACGGAAGCATGGACGTGTTTGTCGTGTCGCCCAACGGCGGCAAACCCAAGCGGCTGACCACAAATTCCGCAGCCGAGACCCTGCAGGGATGGCTGGACAACACCCACGTCCTTTACACATCAGACCTGCAGCCCTCCATCAGCGACATCAGCTTTCCGGGCAGTTTCCAACAGGTATACTGCGTGGACACCGACGCCCACAGACCAGTCATGTTCTCCACCCTGCCCATGGAAGACATCTCGGTAAACAGCAAGGGACAACTGCTGTACCACAACAACAAGGGATACGAGGACTACTGGCGCAAACACCACACCTCACCCGTCTGCCGCGACATCTACCTCACACAAGCCAAAGGCAAGCGCACATATACGAAGCTCAACTCCGACACCTGCGAGCACCGCACTCCCATATGGGCTTCCGACGGCAACAGCTACTACTACACTTCGGAAAAAGACGGCACGCTCAACGTATACAAGACAGACCTCACGACAAGGGCCACGACACAGCTCACCCACTACAAAAACTACCCGGTGAGATATCTCACGATGTCTGCCGACGGAATCCTGTGCTACTCGTGGGACGGAGAACTCTACACCCTGCGGGAAGGCGCGAAACCGCGCAAAGTGGCAGTTTGCCTCACCACGGATGACAACGAGCGTGTCGGCCACCCCACAACACTCACCGGGGGTGCCTCGCAGCTGACCACCAACAAGAGCGGAAAGGAGTTCGCGTTCATAGTTGAAGGCGAAGTCTATGTCACCGGTACGGACTACACCACCACCAGACGCATCACCAACACGATAGAGGAAGAAGCGAGTCCCTCGCTCAGCCCCGACGGCAGGACTCTCGTCTATGCCTCGGAGCGCGACAACACGTGGGGCATCTACGCCACGACACTCACCGATCCCAAGGACAAGGGGTTCACCTACGCCACCGACCTCAAGGAAGAACCGCTCATCACCGGCAAGGAGCCATGCACCTCACCCGTGTTCTCCCCGGACGGCAAGAAGATAGCATACCTCGCCAACAAGACGGAACTGCGCGTCTATGACCTCCAGACCAAGAAAAGCACCGTGGTGATGCCCGCCCGCGACATGTTTGCCTACACAGACATAAGCCACTCCTTTGAATGGAGTCCCGACAGCAGGTGGCTCCTCACCGAGTATCTCGGACCGGACAACTGGAACAGTCCCGACATAGCGGTCATAAGCGCCGACGGCAAGGAACTGCACAACATAACCGACAGCGGATATTCCGACGGCAACCCGCACTGGTCCCTCAACGGGAAAGCCGTGACTTTCACAAGCGACCGGACCGGCTACCGCAGCCACGGCAGCTGGGGAGCCGAGCGTGACGGATACATCGTGTTCCTTGACCGCGAAGCCTTCGCCCTCTCCAACATGAACAAAGAAGAGCGCAAGCTCTACGATGACCACAAGAAAGAACTGGAGAAAGACACCGCCAAGACCGACACGGTACAAATCCTCAACCTTGATTTCGAAGACTGCGACAAACGCGTCAAGCGACTCACCGTCAATTCGTCTTCGCTCAGAGACGGACATCTCACGCCAGACGGCAGGAAATATTTCTACCAGGCCAGTTTTGAGGGCGGTGTGGACCTGTGGCTGCACGACCTTGAGGAAAACTCCACCCGCATTTTCAAGAAAGGAATCGGCGGACAGATACTGCCCGACAGCACCGGCAACAACCTGTTCGTGTGCAACGGAGACATCAGCAAGCTTGACCTGAGCAACGGACAGAGCAAGGACATTGACTTCCGGGCGGAATATTCGGACAACGAGACAGCGAAGATGGCATACATCTACCGGCACATCACCACACAGTTCACGCAACGTTTCGCAGACCCCGGATTCCACGGAGCGGACTTCAAGACCCTTGCCAAGCACTACGGGACTTTTCTGCCCTACATCAACAACTACCGCGACTTCAGCGAACTGGGCAGCGAACTGGCGGGCGAACTGAACTGCTCGCACACGGGAGTGAAATACCGCGCCTCCGTGTCGGCCCCAGCCACTGCCGTACTCGGAGCGTTCTACGACCCCGACTACAACGGCGACGGACTGAAGATAGCCGAAGTAATCAAGGATTCGCCGCTTGACGTGATTGACCGCCGGGTTAAAGCCGGACACGTCATAAGGCAGATTGACCACCAGCCCGTTCTGGCAGGAAAAGACTATTTCCCCCTCCTCTCCGGCAAAGTAGGCAAGAGGGTGCTGCTCACCATGAGCGACAGCTGCGGCAAGGACTACGAAATCACAGTCAAGCCCATTTCAAACGGAGAACAGACCAGACTGCTGTACTCCAGATGGGCAGACCAACGAGCCAAGACCGTGGAAAAAGAAACCGGCGGCCGGGTGGGCTACATACACATCAAGAGCATGAACAGCGAAAGTTTCCGCAAGACATATGCGGAACTGCTCGGCAAATACCGCAACTGCAAAGCCGTAATCATTGACGAACGCCACAACGGCGGCGGGTGGCTGCACAACGACCTCGCCATTCTGCTGAGCGGGCGCAAATACATGTCGTTTGAGTCAAGGGGGCAAAAACTCGGCATTGAACCGTTCACCCAATGGACGAAGCCCTCATGCCTTCTGATAAACGAGAACTGCTACTCCAACGCCAACGGCTTTCCTTTCACCTACAAGACCCTCGGCATAGGCAAACTGATTGGCGCGCCCATGGCAGGCACCATGACCGCAGTGTGGTGGGAGACCCTGGCCGACGGCAAGCTTGTGCTGGGCAACCCCGAGATATACTGCCGCGACAACAACGGCACGCCGCTCGAGAACCACACCCTCTACCCTGACATAGAAACGCACAACTCCCCCGAAGACATTGCCAACGGCCATGACAGGCAGCTGATGCGCGCAATAGAAGAAATGAAATAACCCGAAGACACATGAAACGACATCTGACCATGCTTGCAAACCTGCTGCTTGCATTTGCAGCCCTGACAGCAACGGCGCAACGGCAAAAGCCCGTCAAAGTGCGTGTCATGACATTCAACATACGCCTGGAAAACAAGAGTGACGGCGCAAACAGCTGGGAGCTGCGCTACCTGCAGGCAGGCGAGTTCCTCCGCAAGAGCAAGGCAGACATCATAGGCCTGCAGGAAGTGATGCAGAGACAGCTTGACGACATCTGCAACGCCCTGCCGGCATACGGCCATGCGGGAGTGGCGCGCGATGACGGCAAACAGAGCGGAGAATACTGTCCCGTCTTCTACAACAAGGAGAAATTCGACCTTGTGCGCAGCGGCACGTTCTGGCTCTCGGAAACGCCCGACTCGCCTTCCAGGGGCTGGGGAGCGGCGTGCAACCGCATAGCCACATGGGTCATATTGCGTGACAAGGAAAGCTTCAAAAGCCTTGTGGTGGCCAACACCCATCTGGACCACGTGAGCGACAAGGCGCACCAGAACGGCGCTGTACTGATCAAGGAACAACTCAGCCGGATGACCAACGGACTGCCGGTAGTGCTGACAGGCGACTTCAATGCCGACGAGCACGACCCTGTCTACGCCAAGGTCACGACACGCATCTTCCCGATGAAAGACGCGTGGAAATCCGCAGCGTCGCCAAAAGGCCCGGACTACACATTCCACGACTTCGGCAGTGCCACCCCACCGAAAGCCCGGAAGATAGACTTCATCTTCGTATCGCCCAAAATACAGGTCAAGAAGAGTTCTGTGATAGACTCTGCGCTTGGAGACGGCCGATTCCTGTCTGACCACAATCCCCACACGGCCGACATAGTGTTCTGACCCCAAACCGTCCGCAGCCCGACCAACTTGAAAAAACGGGTGTGACACGCTGCCGTTTGTTGCGGAAATCCACTACCTTTGCAACGCAAAAACAACAACCAACAAAAACATTCATACAGACATGAAAAAGATTCTTATCATCGGTGCCACGGGTCAAATCGGATCGGAGCTGACCATGACACTCAGAAACGTCTACGGCGGACAAAACGTAGTGGCAGGCTACATCACGGGGGCAGAGCCAAAGGGAGAGTTGCTTGAAAGCGGTCCCGCCGAAATATGCGATGTCACCGACGGCGCCGCCATTGCCGGCATCGTCAAGAAATACGGCATTGACACCATCTACAACCTTGCCGCACTCCTCTCTGTCGTAGCGGAAGGCAAGCCCAAACTCGCGTGGAAAATCGGCATCGACGGTCTCTGGAACGTGCTGGAAGTGGCACGCGAAAACGGCTGCGCCGTGTTCACGCCAAGCTCCATCGGCTCCTTCGGCCCGAACACACCCCATGTCATGACCCCGCAGGACACCATACAGCGTCCGCGCACCATGTACGGAGTCACAAAGGTAACCACGGAACTCCTTTCCGACTATTTCTTCCTCAAATACGGTGTCGACACGCGCGCCGTGCGTTTCCCCGGCGTAATATCCAACGTGACACCTCCCGGAGGCGGAACGACCGACTATGCCGTTGACCTCTACTACTATGCGGTACGCGGAGAGAAGTTCACCTGCCCCATCAAGCAGGGAACGCTCATGGACATGATCTATATGCCCGATGCTCTCAAGGCCGCCATCGACATCATGGAGGCAGACCCCTCCCGGCTTGTTCACCGCAACGCATTCAACATCGCGTCGATGAGTTTCGCTCCCGAAACAATCTACGCCTCCATCAGGAAATACAAGCCCGACTTTGAAATGGTCTACGACGTAGACCCTCTCAAGCAGTCAATAGCCGACTCGTGGCCCGACTGCATGGACGACTCGTGCGCCCGACAGGAATGGGACTGGAAGCCCGTCTACGATCTTGACGGCATGACCCGCGACATGCTTGAGAAACTGCCGGCACGAATCCTGAAGTAATTTCCCGGTACGACACAAAAAGTCGGACGGGGTGTGGGCCGTATCAGCTTGCACCCCGTCCGACTTTTTGTCTCTGCCATGCAAAACCAGAGAGAGCAGCACACAACGGGATGTGTGTTTTGGAAAAATATTCCGGCAAAACACAACAACGCCCCGTCGGCAGACCCGCGTGTCAGCTTTATTTGCTAAATTTGCAACAACCGAAACGAAAAAAGCAACACGACAATGGACAAGAGAAAAACCGGCACCGTCTGTGTGCAAGGAGGATGGAAACCCAAGAAAGGGGAACCCAGGATGGTGCCCATATACCAAAGCACCACATTCAAATACGACAACAGCGAGCAGATGGCCCGCCTCTTCGACCTCAAGGACACGGGGTATTTCTACACCCGCCTGCAGAACCCCACCAACGACTACGTGGCGGAAAAGATAGCGGAAATGGAAGGCGGGGTTGCCGCCATGCTGACGGCAAGCGGACAGGCTGCGAATTTCTTCGCGGTGTTCAACATCTGTGAAGCCGGCGACCACCTGATTTCCACCAACGCCATCTACGGCGGCACATACAACCTGTTTGGGGTGACGATGAAGAAAATGGGCATAGAGTGTACCTTTGTCGACGAAGACGCAACCGACGCCGAGCTGGAAGCCCTCTTCAGGCCCAACACCAAATGTGTGTTCGGCGAGACGATTTCAAACCCGGGCGGCAACATCTTCGACATTGAGAGGTTTGCCGGCATAGCCCACCGCCACGGTGTGCCCCTGATTGTGGACAACACTTTCGCCACTCCCGTCAACTGCCGCCCGTTTGAGTGGGGAGCGGACATCGTGACCCACAGCACCACGAAATACATGGACGGCCACGCCACGGCGGTAGGCGGCTGCATTGTCGACAGCGGGAATTTCGACTGGATGGCGCACGCCGACAAATTCCCCGGCCTGTGCACTCCCGACGAGAGCTACCACGGACTGACCTACGCCACCAGCTTCGGCAAGAAAGCCTATATCACCAAAGCCACGGCACAGCTCATGAGAGACCTTGGCTCCATACAGAGCCCGATGAACTCGTTTCTGCTCAACATGGGCCTGGAGTCGCTCCATGTGCGTATGCAGCGCCACTGCGAGAACGCGCAGAAAGTCGCCGAGTTCCTTGACAGCGACCCGCGCGTGAAATGGATCAGCTATGCAGGGCTCCCAGGCGACAAATACCATGCCCTGGCGCAGAAATACCTGCCCGGCGGGGTGTGCGGAGTGATGGCATTCGGTCTGAAAGGCAGCCGCAACGAAGCCACCGCCTTCATGGATTCACTGCGGATGATAAGCATAGTGACCCACGTGGCAGACGCCAAGACCTGCGTGCTGCATCCCGCAAGCCACACCCACCGCCAACTCTCCGAACAGCAGCTCCGCGAAGCGGGCATAGCCCCAGACCTCATACGTCTGAGCGTGGGCCTGGAAGACGTTGACGACATCATCGACGACATCAAACAAGCTCTTGACAAGGCCCTGCAATAAGTGCGGCCTTTCCGGAAAACCCGCCAGCAGACGGACACGATGCCACGCCCCCTCAATCCCGTTGAGGAGGCGTGGTTGCTTATTTTAAGCATTTTCACATAAAACAACATTCAAAAACGAGTTATTTGGAATAATGTAAGTATTTTTGCACCTTACTTGCTATATACAGTTTATACAGTATGCCATGACAGTTTTCTCAAAAACAACCGCACTGGCGACCGCAGTCTTCGCCGCAGCGCTGTCATGCTCTTGCATGAGCGACAGTTCGTCGTCTTCAACGGCAAGCGACGGCAACTGTGCCATCACGCGCATGACACTCGGAAACATTCCGCGCACCATACACACCAAGACTTCCACAGGCGAGGATTCCTCGTATGTCACTACGGTGGCGGGGGCGGCCTACGCAATGTACATTGACCAGCTCACACAGGAGATTTACAACCACGACTCGCTGCCGGCAAACACCATGGCAAGCAAAATAGTGTTCAGCGGCATGAAGAGCGACGGCACGGTCACCTACCAGAAAGCAAACGGAAAAGACACCCTGTTCGCCACGTCAGACACAATAGACTTCACGTCGCCTCGCTATTTCACGTGTTTTTCAACCGACGGGACACAAAGCCGCAAATACCTCGTCCGCATCAACATACACAACTCCAATCCCGATGACTACACATGGACGGAAATGGCGGAGACGGCAGAGATGACCAGCGGAATATCAAGCCAGAAAATGTTTGCCGGCGGCAACGACATCGTCATACTTGCGCTCAGAAACGGGACACCCACAGTACTGAGAGCACCGAAACAAACACCGACGGAGTTTGAATCCGCCACCATGTCCGGACTGGTGTCTTTCGTTCCGGCGGAGACCTACCAGTTCGGCGGCAGGCTGTACTATGCCGACAACGGCACGCTAAAAGTTTCGGAAGACGGCTTGGCGTGGGAAACAGCCGGGGCGGACATGACACTTGACAAACTCTTCGCCGTTTCGGAAAGCGGAGTCTATGCCCTTGCCGGCAACAAAGTATATTACTCGGAAGACATGATGCAATGGACAGAAGACGAGACGGCCGATGACATGGCCCTTTTCCCGGAAAGCGACATAGCGTCAACCTGCCTTGAAATGGCATTCAACAATAATTTCTACAGCATAGTCGTATGCGGGAGGAACGCCTCCGGCGGAAACGTGATATGGAAAAAACTCGTTGACAGGAAAGGGACCAACACCGAGGCCTGGACTGTCTATCCGCAGGCTTCAGACAGCAAAAACACATACCCGCAGAAAAGCCAGCCCCTGATATTCAGCTACAACTCCCGGATCATACATTTCGGACTGACGGAGCAGGGCGATGCATCCGGGATAACCGTCAGCACCGACGGGGGACGCTGCTGGTTTGCGCAGGAAAGTTCCAAGAACCCCGTCCTGCAAAGCGGTGCCGTATCGTTCAGTGCATACTGCGACGCCGACAACTACATCTGGATAGCCACCGCCCCCGACGGGAAGCTCGTCAGAGGGCGGCTCAACAGGCTGTCGTACGCAGATGACCCGACCGTCTTCTCCAAAGCAACCAACTGAGCGGATGAAACGGGTGCGCCTGACAATAACAGCCCTGTCCTCGCTACTGCTCCCCTTGTGTGTGCAGGCGCAGGAAGATGCGGATTTCCGGATGGAAATAGGCGGCGGCGCAGGAGCCGGCTTTTATCTGGGAGATTTCAACAACAGCGTTTTCTCCAACCAGAAACCCGCCCTGAGTGCATACTGGCGTTACCTCTTTGACCACTATAATTCACTAAAGGTCTCGTTGGCATACACGGGTATCAAGGGCTCCACCAAAAACCACGACAGCTTCTACCCCGAAAACCCCAGTGGCAACCGGGCTGACGCCACACCGCTGAACTACACGTTCACAGGCAGCATTGCCGACATAAGCTGCATGTACGAGATAAACTTCTTTCCATACGGGTTCTACCAGGATTTCTTCGGCCACAAACGGCTCACACCGTTCCTGCAGATAGGAGCGGGTCTGGCATACGCCAGCAAAGGCAAAGGCGCAGCGTTCAACATACCCATGGGATGCGGCATAAAATACAGGGCTTCGCGCAGGGTGAACATTTCCCTGGACTGGGTCATGCACTTCAGTCTCTCCGACAAACTCGACGGTGTTGAAGACCCCTTGGGCATAAAGTCATCGGGGTTCAAGAACAAAGACCATTTCGGCATCACCATGCTGACCGTAACGTACAGCTTCGCGCCACGATGCCAAAACTGCAACAAAGACTAACCGGCAATGACAAACACACCAGACAACATAGATCCGAACAGGATTCCCCGACACATCGCCATAATCATGGACGGCAACGGGAGATGGGCGCACAAACGGGGGCTCAACCGCACGGCAGGACACCAGCAGGGTGTTGAGACCGTGAAGAAAATCACAGAGCTGTGCGCACGCATAGGAGTGAAGTATCTCACGCTCTACACTTTTTCAACAGAAAACTGGAACCGCCCCGCCAGAGAGGTGGAAGCTCTGATGGGACTCGTGCTCGACTCCCTTGAAGAACACATTTTCATGACCAACAACATCCGGTTCCGCATGATAGGCGATGCCATGCGACTCCCCGAAGCTGTACGCGAGCGCATCAGACAGTGCGAGCGCAACACCGCCGCCAACGACAAGATGACAATGACCGTGGCTCTGAGCTATTCTTCGCGATGGGAGATAACCCAAGCCGCCAAAGCCATAGCGCAGCAGGCGGCCGACGGGAAGATAGCCGCCTGCGACATCACAGAAGACACCATATCGCAGAACCTCACCACATCGTTCATGCCCGACCCTGACCTGCTCATTCGCACAGGGGGCGAATTGAGGCTGAGCAACTACCTGTTGTGGCAATGCGCCTACTCGGAACTGTATTTCTGTGACACTTTCTGGCCGGATTTCAGCGAGCGTGACTTGCTTGACGCCATTGCCGCCTACATACACAGGGAAAGGAGATACGGCAAGACCGGCGAGCAGATAACGCAATGAGCGACCCACGAGCCGTGACGGCAACAACACACAAAAGGATTTCCAAACAACCATAACAACCTCAGGAACCGTTCAACCAGATGAAGCACATTTTTCCCTACATATTGTTCTGTCTCGCCCAGGCCTGTACGGTCTACGCACAAGGACAGACAAACTCCGCCAAGCCCGACATCAAATACACGGGCAACTCCCGCAACTACATTGTCAGGAACATAACCATCGACGGAGTCAACGACTACGACTATGACCAGCTGCTCAAGATAACGGGGCTCACCGTAGGACAGACCCTTTCTTTTCCGAAAATAGAAGGCGACATAACCACGGCACTGCGCAACCTGTGGGACCAGCGGGTGTTCTCGGACGTAAGCATAACGGCCGACAGCATTGTGGGGAGCGACATCTACCTGCATATCCAGCTTGCACCCCACCCCAAACTGTCTTCCGTGACCTACTCGGGCATCAAGAAATCGGAGCGGGAAGACCTCGAGGAAATCTTCCCCCTGAAAGAGGGCAGCATCATCTCCACCGACGTGATAGACCGCATCAAGTTTGTCGTCAACAAACATTTCGGGGAAAAGGGATTCAAAAACGTGACCACGGATGTCATTCAGCGCAGTGACCCCAAGGACAAGAACAAAGTAACTCTCGAAATAGACATTGACAAACACGAGAAAGTCAAAGTGCACAGGATTTACCTCTCCGGTGTCGACAAGGACAAGATGCCGAAAATCATGAGGGTGCTGAGGAAGTCCAAACTGCGTGAATCCCGGGACTTCCGCAATTTCCTCAAAAGCAAGAAATTCGTGGAGGACAAATACAAGGAGGGAAAGATAAACCTTGTAAAGAAATACAACTCGTGGGGCTACCGCGACGCCTATGTCGTCAAGGACAGCATTGCCCCCTACGACGACGGACACATTGACCTCTACTTCAGCATAGACCAGGGCAACAAATACTACGTGCGCAACATCTCGTGGATAGGCAATTCCATCTACACCGCCGACGCGCTCAACAACAGCCTGGCTATGAACAGGGGCGACGTGTACAACCAGGAGCAGCTTGAGAAACGACTCCACGAAGACGCGAACTCCATAGGCAACGAATACCACAACAACGGATACGTGTTCAGCTATGTCGAACCGGTGGAGACACAGGTGGTAGGCGACTCCATAGACCTCGAGATACGCATACGCGAAGGGAAGCAGGCCACACTCAACAAAGTGGCAATACTCGGCAACGAATATGTCTTCGAAGACGTGATACGCCGCGAACTGAAAACCAAGCCCGGTGACCTGTACAGCAAGGACGCCATCATGCGCTCGCTCATGGACCTCGGCCAGATGGGGCATTTCGACCCGGAGAAACTAGAGCCGGAATTCAAGCCCAACGAGTCAGACGGCACTGTGGACATCACCTACAAGCTGTCGCCCAAGTCAAGCGACCAGGTTGAGCTGTCACTGGGCTACGGCACAACAGGCATCACGGGGCGCATAGCGTTGAAGTTCACCAATTTCGCCATACAGGAGCTCTTCAAGAAGACTGCCACAAGCCGCCGTCTGCTCCCGCAGGGTGAAGGGCAGACCGTGGAACTTGCCGCACAGACAAACGGCACGTACTACCAGCAGTACAGCCTTTCGTTCCTTGACCCATGGCTCGGGCGCAAACGCCCCAACCAGTTCTCGGCAAGCCTCTTCTACAGCAAGCAGACCGACGTCAACAGCAACTACTACAACTCGGCATACTACAGGAACTACTACAACAGCATCTACGGCTACGGCACGTCGTCGGGCAGCTACAACTACGCCGACTTCTATGACCCAGACAAATACGTGCAGATCCTTGGCGGCTCCATAGGCTGGGGCAAGCGGCTCCGCTGGCCTGATGACTACTTCACGTTCTCCGTCATGGCAACGTTCCAACGCTACATACTCAAGCAGTGGCAGTATTTCATAATGACCGACGGAAACTGCAACAACTTCAACCTCACGTTCAGCCTCAACCGCAACTCGTCTGACCAGTCGTTCTTCCCGCGCAGGGGGTCAGACTTCTCGCTGAGTGTGTCGTCCACACCACCCTACTCGCTGTGGGACAACAAGAACTATTCGTCCCTCGCCAACAACAGAAGTTCCGCCACCTACCAGCGGGAGATGAAAGAGAAGTACCGCTGGGTTGAATACCACAAATGGAAATTCCGCCTCAAGACATATACCGCCCTCACAAACGCCAACAAGTGCCCCGTGCTCATGACGCGCACCGAGTTCGGAATACTGGGCTACTACAACCGCCACAAACCCTCGCCCTTCGAGACATTCTATATGGGCGGCGACGGCATGTCGGGCTACTCCTACGGCTACGCCACCGAAACGGTGGGACTGCGCGGCTACGACAACGGCTCGCTCACCCCGGCCGGCTACGAAGGCTACGCCTACAGCCGGATGAGCCTGGAACTGCGCTATCCCCTCATGCTCGAATCCACCAGCATCTATGCGCTGGGATTCCTCGAGGGCGGCAACGCATGGACACGCACGTCCAAGTTCAACCCCTTTGACATGAAGCGTTCCGCAGGTGTCGGTGTGCGCCTGTTCCTGCCCATGATAGGAATGCTTGGCATTGACTGGGCATACGGATTTGACAAGATCTACGGCTCCAAATCATCCGCAGGATCGCAGTTCCACTTTATCATCGGACAAGAATTCTAATACTCAAACCATATCGTCATGAAAAAGATCTTCATCACGTTGCTGCTTGCCACCGCAGCGCTCATGCCGTCTGCGGCACAGAAATTCGCTCTCGTTGACATGGAATATATCCTCAAGAACATCCCCGCCTACGAACGCGCGAACGAACAGCTAAGCCAGACATCAAAGAAATGGCAGGCCGAGGTGGAAGCCGTCAACCTGCAGGCGCAGACCCTCTACAAGAACTACCAGAACGAAGTGGTGTTCCTCTCCGCAGAGCAGAAGAAGGCACGCGAGGAGGAAATACTGAAGAAGGAAAAGGAGGCATCGGACCTCAAGAAGAAGTATTTCGCCCCAGAGGGAGAACTCTTCAAGAAACGCGAAAGCCTCGTGGGTCCCATACAGGACGAGATATACAACGCAGTCAAAGCCATCGCCGAACAGAAAGGCTACCAACTCATTCTTGACCGCGCCAGCGACAACGGCATAGTGTTCGCTTCGCCCTCCGCCGACATCTCCAACGATGTGCTTGCCAAATTGGGATATTCCAAATAAAAAGACTAACTTTGCGATTCGATAACAAAGCGAATTTATAACAAAACATAAAAACAAACATTCCTAACAATGAAAAAGCTCATCATCCTTGCGTTCGTGTGCGCGCCTATGGCAGTGCTTGCACAGAAATTCGGTCATTTCAATTCCCAGACACTCATGCAGGAAATGCCGGAAGTAAAAGCAGTGCAGACAGAGATGCAGAACATCAAGACCCAATATGACAAAGAACTTGAGACTATGCAGACGGAACTCCGGAACAAGTACTCCGCATACATCACCCAAAAGGACTCGCTGCCGGTAGGAGTGCAGCAGCGCCGCGAGCAGGAAATCACCGACCTCCAGCAGCGCCTACAGCAGACTTCGCAAACCTACGGCGAGGACTACGAAAAACAGTTCACCGAGAAGATGCAGCCCATCCAGCAGAAAATCATGAACGCCATCAAGGAGATAGGCGACTTGGGCGGCTACGTATACATCATGGACCTCACAAACGGCATTCCCTACATATCCACAACCCTCTCCACGGATATCACCGCAGAACTGAAAGCGAAGCTCGGCATGAAATAAACGAGTTCCACACGCATATGAAATGGCAGTCCGGCATACGGACTTGCCGACAAAACAGGGGCGAAATCTCTCAAGAGGATAATTTCGCCCCTGTTTTCATAGCCCAACACAGACCGGGGTACAGCGGCAAAAACAGGGGGCGACCTGCCCTTCCTTCAGCTGGGCTATTGTTTTCCTGTCAAACATATAATCCCACGTTATTATTGAAGAGTCGGAAATGTGACTGTTCTCGCATTTCCGGTATCTGTTTCGTGTAAAGTTACACTTTTTCCACACATGAAGCAAGATTTCACTCTTTTCCAACAGGATTGTTTTGCGCAGTTCCGTATCTTCATTCAACCCAAATCGGTCATTAGGATAAAGAATCACTGGCGAGACAAGATTTAGGGTTCCTTTTCTTCAAGTATCCTTCATTAATGTCCACTAATGAAAGAGAGATAACAAAAAATGGTCGGATTTCGTTTGAAACCCGACCATTTTTGCAGCCTTTGACCTGCAGTCTATTGTTGCCCACCAAGCCGCATCGGCTGGTGCAATACCGTAAACGCTGTTTCTATTCCGCAAAAACCGTGTACACTGACAGTTCTTCGGGTAGCGCGCTGCGCCCGTGAAGCCCTTCATCGGTAATCTCAAGGAGAAAAGAGGCATAGATTGCCTTAGGATGGAACTGTCCGACAAGCTTGAGGGCAGCCAAAGCCGTTCCGCCGGTGGCGAGGAGGTCATCGTGAATCAGCACAACGTCATCAGGACTGATGGCATCTTCCGCTATCTCAATAGTATCGGTACCATATTCCTTGACATAGGTTTCACTCCTTGTCTTTACAGGCAGTCTGCCGGGCTTGCGAGCCATGACGATGCCGGCGTTCAGCATTCTGGACAGGATAGCCCCCATCAGAAATCCCCTTGCCTCAAGACACACCACCTTTGTTATCCCCTTGCCCGAATAGTGGCGGGAGAGGTCGTCTGCCATTATACCGACACAAGTGGGATCCGCCATCCACGACGAGATGTCACGGAACAATATCCCGCTCTTGGGAAAGTCCTTTATTCTGCGCAACCGCTGACTCAAATACTGTCTTTCGTTGTCATTCATCGCTTTGTCGGAATTGGCTTGCGGTAACGAGACTGCCAGACAGGTGTCACCTCACCAAAAAACATTTTCCCTTTACGACATAAGCTCCTTTTCCGAGACGACGGATATTGTCGGGCGAAACCCTTGACGCCACTTTTACGCCCGAGATGTTGTAGACGTCCACAAGTTCATTGTCGGACAATTCTCCTGCAACAGTCTCCACTCCCGTCATGTTGTAGTCAAGGTGATTGGTATGGAGCGTGTTGGTTGTCTCACCGCCGTTGAGCGTTATGAAGCAGCGCGAGGCGAGGATGCCCTTTGCAACATTGCTTGCATCGACAAAGGTGGCGGAAGAGTTGTCTTTGACAAGAATACCGTAGATGCCGTCGGAACTGCCCGGTTCTGTCGCACCGCCGAACACCACCGTTGTGCCGGTATTGTCAGAGAATTCTCTCTCTACCTCGCCCGTTGTTACCTGCGCTTCGCCCTGACGGATCTCGCGCACTCCGCTTTCAAGCGTTGAATACAGGATATAGGGAGTGTTGGCTTTCAGCCCGTCGGGCTTCACGTCCTTAAAATTCAGTTTGGTGGCAGTGCCTGTGCTTTCCACGCCTACCAGCGTTTCCAGACGACACTCCTCGCCGAAAATATTGTTGACTTCGTCTTCTGTCAGCGACACGGGCAGACAGATAGTGTTCCAGCCTTTGTGGATATAGCGGAAGATGGATAGATCTACAGTCTGTCCGTTGTAAACCGAGAGGTCTTTGGGTGTCACGGTATTAGTGATAACCCTCTGCTGCGCGCTGGCTGTAACGCAGACAGCGCAAACCACTGCAACAAGAACGAAATTTTTCAATGTAACCATTTTCATAATGCGATTATTTTTACTTAACAATTAGCCTCTGGCACTTGACTCTTCCTGATGACAGCAGGCACGCCCATGGCAATCCCGTAAGGAGGGACATCGTGCGTGACTACTGCCCCGGCGGCAACCACAGCTCCCTTGCCGACCTTCACACCCGACAGAATGACAGCTTTGGGACCTATTATAACATTGTCTCCAACTGTCACCGGACCGCGTGTGACAAGCTGTCGGTCTTGCGGAAGAATCTGGAGGGACTCAAAATCGGTCTTGCCACACTGGTGATCCGTTATCAGCACGTCGCGACCTATCTGTACATTGTTGCCGATGCGCACGTCACGTATGGAACTGATGCACACGTTGCACCCGACAGCCACATTGTCGCCAACGGTGATTCTGGGGGTATAGTTTCCGGTAGAGACACTTTGCAGGCAAAGTCCGGGACCGGACCTGAACCCCGTGCCTATCTGTATGTTTTTCCCCTCCACTGTCACAGGAGCCTCCACGCTGCACCTCTTAGCCGAACGCACCCTATAGCGAAACCTGTAAGAGACCAGACTGTTGCAGAACTGCCGCCATGCCCGTGTGACAACGGTGTTGCATACAAGTATGGTCAGAATCGCCAGAACAGCGGCAATAATCCTGCGCAGTACCGCGAGCACAAACAGAACCACACATCCCCAGACCTTGCCAGACACGCATCTTTTCAAGACTGAAACGACGGGACGCCAACCCAGATACTGCCGAACCGTTTGCCTGCACACCTTGGCGTCAAGCCCCTTGCCGCCACTGCGCAGCACGAACAGCCGGACTATCAGCGGCAACAGACAGTCGCTGACACTTGTCTTCATCTTCATAACCGTGGCAGGCGAAAGGCTTGTTGCGGAACTGTCGTCCTCATAGCGGTCAAACACATTGAGGAGGTTTTTCACGTAGGTACGCACAGGATCACGGACTTCCCGTATCGGGTCCGTGCACAGCTCGTTGAGCAGCCTTGGGCCATAGACCGCATTCTGCTTGCCAGACAAGGCCACATGCAGCAGCAACGGCACGGCAGGAATCCCGGAACCCGCTCCGAATTTGCGGGGGTTGTAGCCGCGTATGAAATCCGTGCGCACAAGATGGCGGTTCATGTCAACAATGCCCATCTGCACCACCTGTAGGAAATCATCGGCATCGACATACTGCACAAGCGGTTTGCGCGCTCTGGCGTTAAAAGACAGGTAGACCAGACCGAACTCGTTTTTCTCCAGCACCTGCAGCATCTCATCGAAGAATTCTATCCTGACCACGTTTCGGGCATCAAGCAGCCAAATGTACTTGCTGCGTACCGGGATTGCCTGATTCAAGGCAAACGTGAAACTGTTGTCGTGACCCAGATTGTCGGTGTTGCTTATATACCGAAACGGCACACGCCCCTCAAACTGCTTAACCATGGAAGACGTGCCGTCGGTGGAATCGTTGTCGACGACAATTATCTCCATCCTTTCATGCACACCGGGGTCAAGCAGTGCCAAACGCTGCAGCTGCTGCTTGAGCGGCAGGGCATTGTTGCGTGTCCTTATGCACAAAGTCAGGATTTTGCCGTAATTGAATGTCAGCTGGGGCATGCCGTTTTATGATGTTATGCAGTGTGCGAGCGCACACTAATATGTCTTTTGTCTGACGTAATCACACCTTATTTCTCCGACGCGTCGCCGCTTTCCGTAGCCTTGCAGCTGTACAGTTGCCTGTCTACAAGAATAATGTCGGTAGCCTTGATTTTCACAGGACCGGAAGTCTTTGCCTTGAAACGGACCGTTGCCAGAGTCACATCACCGGCAATCAGCCCTGTGTTGTTCACACCTACGAATGTAGGATAGAAGGCCTTTGCACCGTTGGTATGAAGACGGTCAAGGCTAAAATTCGTCAGCTGCTTGGCAGCCTGTGGTTCGTTGCCAACATACTGCAGCTGATTTCCGGAATAAGGTATGGCCAAACTGAACGCATTGACATTGCGCAGACCGTGCCCCTTTATGGTGACAACAACGTCCTCGCCAGCCTTGTATGAAGACTTGTCCGTGGCAACGGTAATATTGCCTGTCACCTTTTCGTCCGAAGGAACGGCGGAGCTCTCTCCTATTTCTACCGCGACATTTGATATGTCGTAGGCATCAATGAGCCCGTTGCCGTTTATATCGCCTTTGGAGACATAACCTTCAAAGTCGGCATCTCCCTGCCTGAGTCCCGTATAATTCATATAGGACGTAAGGTCATTGCTGTCAAGAACTCCGTCGTTGTTTATGTCGCCCGGCACGTAGAATGCCGAACCCTCCACGCGGAAGATATAGAGTTCATTGCCAGAGCCGAAATCGCCGGAGGCTTTCGTGACATTCAATTTGACATAGCGGGCCTCGGGTTTTTCCTTGAAAACAAATTCCTTCAGCTTGGAGTCGCACGCCCAGCTCACGCTGCCGGCCTCTGTCCACGTTTCCTTGTCCATGCTTGTAGACACGGAAGCCTCAAGGACAATGCCGTTTGTGCCCGACCGCCGCGGCAGATACTGCATTATGTCAAGGATATTGACAGAATGCATGTCCATCACAAGTTCAAACGGCACCGCCTTTTTGCCATACTCAGTGTGCCAGCCTGTTTCCGTGTCAAAGTCAAAAAGCTTGGCAAGATTCTCGCCACCTTGCGATGGTGCGGTACAGGTAGCGGTCATGCCTTTCACGGCAAACTCAAACGGATCGTTGTTGGTGGTTGCGGCAAGGAGCGTCCAATCGGACACCTTGCCAGGAGCCGCAGAGCGCAATTTGAACGAGTACCGCGTCTCCGGCTTGAGATCCTCGAACAGGAATCCGTTGTCGCGGATATCAAAATAGTTCATACCGTTGAACTCTATCTCGTATGCCTGCGCACCTTCCACCTTATCCCAACTGAGTTTAAGGCTGTATGGCTTGCGGTCGTCTTCCTTGACTCCGGCATTTGCCGGCGCAGCAAGGGTTGTGGCAGGATTTCCCGCCAGGCGCGAAGACACCGTTTTCCGTTCGCCGCGCTGCGCCTTGATCTCTACTGTCACGAGGTTTTTGGTAACATCCGTTTCCGGCAGCTTTATGCTGATGCCGTGGGCAGCCGTCATGTGCGGAGTACTGTCGCCATCCTTAAAGCATGAACTGAAGAAACCGGTATAGTCCACACCGTCTCCCACATAGTACACAGGTTTGCCGCTTCGTTCAAACTCCTCCTTTGTACGGACAGCTTTCACCTTGAACTTCCTGCCGCCTAAGGTAGCCGTAATCTTGTCTACGGCAATGAAATTGTCAACTATGCGCAGCCGGGTTGCCTTCAGCGGTTCCATTCCTGCGAACTTCCCCTTGGCAGGATTGACGGTAACAGTAATCATGGCGCCACTGTCCCTTACTCCGACTGCGGTGTTTGAAAATTCTCCCCGCAGATAAGCTTGTGTCGTGCCGTCGTCATCGTACTCCACAAAGGACGTTTCACCATTACGTTTCGGGTAGATTTCATAAATACGCAGTTTCCTGTTGATCTCGTTGACATTGTTGTTTGCTGCGGTCATCGGGATGATTGAGCCCGACTTGACAAACACCGGCAGTTTCCACAACGGGGCATCGAAGCTGTTGAGTACCGCTCCACCCTGGTAGACATTGCCTGTGAAATAGTCAATCCACTCGCCCCCGGGCAGATAAATGTTATTGCGGATATCGTTGCCGAGAGTGTCGGCAGAAGTGTTCTGGTAAACAGGAGCCACCAGAATGGACGGTCCGTAGAGATACTCGTATTGGGTGGCCTTGCCGAGAGTGTACTCGTTGGGGTCTTCAAGGAAAACGGCACGCACCATCGGTTTGCCGTCCACGGCCTCGCGGGCGATGCTGTATGTATAGGGCATAAACATCGACTTCATTTTCAGATACGCCCGGTTGAGGCTGGTGGCCGGTTCTCCAAGGGCGTGGGGATATTTTTCGTTAGACCCCCAACCATCCATATTGAGCTGCATGGGAGTGAAAGTCTTCCACTGGAAATCCCGGACATTTACCGCCATGTTCTTTCCGCCGAAGATGCCGTCCATGTCGGATGTTATGTTGGGCTGCCCCGCAAGTCCTGAGCCTATGTAAGTCGGGATATGGAACCGTATATACTCCCAGTTGCCTCCTGTCTGGTCGCCGCTCCATACGCCCCCGTAACGCTGCGTGCCCGCCCAACCGTCAAGAGTAATGATGAACGGACGCGCATCATTGCCGTACTTAGGCATCGACTCCGCCACATCGGCTATGCCGTTAAGCCCGAACGAATAACCGGCTCCAACCCATGCCACATCGGTCTTGAGCACACGCACACCGGCATCGCGTATTTCCTTTATGATGTCGCGCTGCAGCAGAGCCGGAATACTGTCGACCGGATGCAGGTTGCTTTGGGTCCACAACCCGATTTCAACACCGTTCGCGCGTGCATAGTCACCGAACGCCTTGAGGTTCGCGATGTTGCCGTCAAGGGTGGAAGTCTGACCATAGCCTGCACCGTAGCCGTCATTGGGCAACACCCATCCGAGCGGCATGTCGTGTTTCTTGTAGCGGTCAATCACGGCCCGTGCGGAGAACTGGTAGTTGCCGTCCAGTTCACCGTTGAGGCTCTCGCGGATTCCGCCGTTGTCCTTTTGTTCCTCTTTGTAGAACTTGCCGTCCTCGAATTTCACCACCATATATCCGGGGTCGGCTGTCTCTTTCCAATAGTCGCGGTTGTAGGCATTGAGATGTCCCTCATAGAATCCGAACTTAGGAAGAAGTACGGGATTGCCGGTCAACTGGTAATAGTCGTTAAGAAGCTGCACAGGGGTTTCGTCCACCATGACGAAACAGTCCAGATAGTCCGCCTCGTGGGTCAGCTTTACACAGCCGGCATCTTTACTGCCAAAATCATAACGGCCGGGCTTGAAAGTATAGGCCATGAAACCGTATCCGCCGGTAGACCAGTAGTATGGGGCAGGAGAGCAGACTCCGCCGTCCGTCCAACTGTTCTCGTTGACGATGTTGACTGCATTGCCCTTATGGCTGAACCGTCCGTTCTGTATACCCGCTCCGTAGAAGTACTCATCAGGGCGCGCCGCCAGCGACACCGTAACCTTGCCGCCGCCTATTGCAACAGGAGCAGTCTCTGTCATTACCGTGCGTCCGTTGCGGAGATCTTTCACGCTTATCGTTCCGTCCGCTTTACTTACGACAAGTGCTATGCACGATGTCTTGGCCACAAAGGATTCGTTCTCCGTACTTACAGTGATACCACCGACAGGTCTGGCCGGATCGGCTGTCAGGATCCACGCTTCGGGTTTGGCTTCAGGATCGCGGAAGACAATGCCGTTTTGCGGGTCATGGAATATCCGGAAGATGTTGGGACCGTAGAATTTGATGTATTTCTTCTCCCCCTCGCCCGTCTGCAGCACAAGGATGTTTTCCCGGTTGTCTACTGTGCAGGAAACCACTGTGGAGTTTCCGCCGCTACGGACAGACTCCAATGTTGCGTCAACGGGGACGTCTATCCCCCATTTGCAGGGAACGGCATCAGCTGCCGATGGATTGAAACCGGACAGAACCATTGCCACCGCAAAAACAGCCAATGTTTTTTTCATGCCAAAAACGTTTTTGTACTTTTCCTTGCAAAGGTAAAAAATAATACTACACAATGTACACGCTACAAGGGCTTTTTTGCATACGGGACGGGCAACCGCCGCCTGCGTTTTCACGGTCGGCCGGAAATGCCGTCCTCACTTGAGATTGGATTCGTGTTTCTTTGCCTCTTCCCAGATGGCATCCATCTCCTCAAGCGTCATGTCCTTGAGGCTGCGTCCTTGTTTGAAAGTTTTCTGCTCAAGGTAGTTGAAACGTGAAATAAACTTGCGGTTTGTCCGTTCAAGAGCCGTGTCGGGATTGATGTGGTAGAGGCGCGCCGCGTTTATGAGACTGAACATCACATCGCCGAACTCCGCTTCCATTTTGTCGGCATCCATATGCTCCACTTCTGCTTGGAACTCAAGAATTTCCTCTTTCACCTTATCCCACACCTGCGAGCGTTTCTCCCAGTCAAATCCCACATGGCGGGCTTTGTCCTGAATGCGATACGCCTTGATGAGCGACGGCAGCGAGGCGGGAACTCCCGACAATACGGTTTTGTTCCCGTCCTTTTCCTTCTGTTTGATCTGTTCCCACGTATCTTCAACAGCATCTGCCGTCTTGGCCTCTGCGTTGCCATAGATATGCGGATGGCGGAATATCAGCTTGTCGCACAGGCGGCGGCACACGTCGGCAAGGTCAAACTCTCCCTTTTCCGCCGCAAACATGGAATAGAAGCACACGTGCATCAGTACGTCACCCAGTTCCTTGCACGTTTCCTTAGGGTCTCCGCGCATTATGGCATCGCTGAGTTCAAAGACTTCTTCAATAGTGTTGGGACGCAGCGACAGGCTCGTCTGTTTCGAATCCCACGGACACTTCTGCCGCAGCTCTGCAAGGATGTCAAGCAGGCGGTCAAAAGATTCCAGTTGTTCTTCGCGTGTTGACATAAAGGCTCCTGTTATTTTGCGAGAGAGGCAAGGGTCTCTTTTATGGCGGAAATCTTCGACTCCGTGTCGGCAAGTTTCTTGCGTTCAAGTTCCACGACCTGGGCAGGGGCTTTTGCCACAAAACGCTCGTTGGCAAGTTTTTTCCTTATGCCCTCAAGAAATCCCTCAAGATGCCGGAGTTCAGATTCCTGCTTCTTCTTTTCGGCCTCCACATCGATAAGGTTGCCCAACGGTACGGCAAACTCGTCTGTCCCCACCATAAATTTGGCAGACCCTTCCGGGCTTGCGGCATTATCGCTGATGGCGCACAGGTTGGACATCTTGACTATAGCGGGGTTGTAGGCCGCATGAGTGTTTTCGCCTGAAACCACAAGTTCCAAAGGCTCTTTCTGCGGAATGTTTTTCTGGTTGCGTACGGCGCGCACACCTGCCACTATTTTCTTCACCGCCTCAAACTCGGCTATAACCTTATCATCGTCCTTGACGGGCAAGTCCATTGCAAGAGGACTTACCATGATACTCTCGCCGTCCTCACGGTCGTATATATGCTGCCACAGTTCTTCGGTAATGAACGGCATGAACGGATGCACAATCTTCATCAACAGGTCAAAGAACCGGAGGGTCTCTTCAAAGGTCTTCCTGTCAACAGGCTTCTGGTAGGACGGCTTTACCATCTCCAGATACCAACCGGAGAAATCATCGGTGAAGAGTCTGAACACCGCCATCAAAGCCTCATTGAGGCGGTACTTCGAATACAAGTCGTTTATTTCGGCGGCTGCGACCCTGAGTTTGGCCCCAAACCATCTGACCGCTATTCCGCACACCTCCGGCTGCGGTTGTTCTGCCGTTTCCCATCCCTTTACGAGACGGAAAGCATTCCATATCTTGTTGCAGAAATTACGTCCTTGTTCGCACAGGCTCTCGGCAAACAGGATGTCATTGCCTGCGGGAGCTGCAAGCAGCATGCCCATACGCACGCCGTCTGCACCGTATTTCTCTATCAGTCCGATGGGATCAGGCGAATTGCCAAGAGACTTGGACATCTTGCGCCCTATCTCGTCACGCACGATTCCGGTAAAATAGACGTTGCGGAACGGAACATCGTGCATATACTCCTCGCCGGCCATAATCATGCGTGCAACCCAGAAAAATATAATATCCGGAGCTGTGACAAGGTCGGAAGTGGGATAATAGTACTTTATCTCCCCGTTGCCGGGATTGTTGATGCCGTCAAACAGCGATATGGGCCACAGCCACGACGAGAACCACGTGTCGAGGGCATCCTCATCGCGGGTTAGCTGGTCGGCGGTGATATTCTCATAACCGCTGATCTTGCGTGCCTCACCAAGGGCCTCTTCCAGAGTCAGTGCGACAACAAACTTCTCGTCCCCGTCATCTGCCGCAGGCAAAAACCAGGCAGGAATGCGGTGACCCCACCAGAGCTGGCGGCTGATACACCAGTCCTGTATGTTCTCAAGCCAGTTGCGGTATGTCGCGACATACTTCGTCGGATAGAACTTTATCTTGCCTTCAAGCACCGGCGGCAAAGCGATGTCGGTAAAATGTTTCATCGACAAGAACCACTGCTTGCAAAGGCGCGGCTCCACCGCCGTGTCCTGGTTGCGTTCCGAATAGCCCACCTTGTTCTCATAGTCCTCCACCTTTTCCAGCAAGGCGGCAGCGTCAAGGTCTTTGGCTATCTGCCGGCGCACAGCCATGCGATCCATACCGACATACATACCCGCAGCTTCGCTGACAGTGCCGTCCGGATTGAAAATGTCAATGGTGTCCAAGCCGTGGGATTTGCCGAGGGCATAGTCGTTGACATCGTGAGCCGGTGTCACTTTCAGACAGCCCGTACCGAACTCTATGTCCACGTAGCGGTCTTCTATCACGGGAATTACACGCCCCACCAGTGGCACTGTCACCTTGTGCCCCCGCAACCACTGGTTTTTGGGGTCTTTGGGGTTGATGCACATGGCAGTGTCGCCCATTATGGTCTCTGGGCGCGTGGTTGCCACGACTGCATAGAACCCTTTGGAGTCCTCATGCAGCACCTCGCCCTCCTGCCCCGTAGGCTTCACCGGGTTTTCGGACGTGTCCGCCACATAATATTTGAGGTAATACAGTTTGCTTTTCTCGTCACGGTAGACAACCTCCTCGGCAGACAGTACCGTTTGGGCTTTCGGGTCCCAGTTCACCATACGCAGCCCCCGATAAACAAGTCCCTTTCGATAAAGATCCACAAAGACTTTCAGCACACTCTCGCTGCGCTTTTCATCCATGGTAAACGCAGTGCGGTCCCAGTCGCAGCTGGCACCAAGCCGGCGCAGCTGCTTGAGGATGATACCGCCATGTTCGTCAGTCCAGTCCCATGCGTGCTTCAGAAACTGCTCGCGGGTCAAGTCACGCTTCTTTATACCCTGTTCGGCAAGGCGGTTCACGACTTTTGCTTCAGTAGCGATGCTGGCATGGTCCGTACCAGGCACCCAACAGGCATTTTTGCCGTCAAGGCGAGCCTTGCGCACCAGAATGTCCTGTATGGTGTTGTTGAGCATGTGCCCCATGTGGAGCACCCCTGTCACGTTCGGCGGCGGAATCACAACGGTGTAAGGTTCGCGTCCATCCGGCTTTGAACTGAAAAATTTGTGATCCGTCCAATATTTGTACCACTTGCCCTCGACTTCGGCAGGGTTGTATTTGCTTGCTAACTCCATTTTCTCGCCTGTTATTCAGTTTCGTGCAAAATTAACATTTTTCTCTCATGCCGCCTGTCTTTGCAATCCTTTTTCTTGACAAAAGACACGAACGGGACTGCCACAAGTCCTTGACAAACGGCTTTTCCGACGGCCGGTTGTTTACGGGCAACTATCACAAATAGAAAAAAGCCGAGAACTTCACAGTTGTCGGCTTTAAAAATGAAAAAAATTGTCTTGTTGTTATCTCTGTATCCTGTCTGTGGAAGACCTTGCGGCATCCGCTTGTTTCCCCGGCCCTTTATGCCGCGGTCCTTGGGCTATATTGCTGAGCATCCTGCGCTCGAAAATCTTCTCGGCAATCTTGATTTTCAACAGTTTTGAAGCACTGACTATGTTGAGGAATCTCTTCCGATACTTTTCTTCCAACTCTACAATGTCTTCCTCGTTTTCCGCTATAGCATCAAGTATGGCAAGACTCTCAGCATTGCTGAGTTTTTTCCGCCATGCATCCCGCATCATCTTGCCATTCTTGAAACTCAGTTTGCGTTGCCGGTCTTTCATTTGGTGAAACAGCGGAAAAAACGCATTGGCCTCGGCGCGGGTCAGATCTGCCGTATTTGTAATATACTCCATCTCTTTCTGCCGGTATTCCTCAGGCGAAAAACGCGGGCGGTTGCCGTTTTCAGGTTCGTCGCCAATGGAATGCGCCGTCGCTCCGGCGGAAACGAGCAAGCAAAATACAACGAGAAAGAGTTTCTTGGTTAAGTCTCTGCGTATCATATGTGTCAATTTATTCAGACCCAGTCAGGCAAGCCACGATGTCATGACTGTCGGTCATCATGTAGTCGCACGCATCGTTGACATAGGAGTAGATTTCCTCTTCGGAAGCCTCGTCATCCGCACGCACGTTTCCCTCTGACAGCTGTGCCGTCACAGACTTTTCGCTGAGTATCCTTTGCTGGTATTTGTAGACCCACACTCCAAAATACAGACCGCCGAACATGGCCGCCATGTATATGTAGGGCTTCAGCCTGGCATACGCCTCTGTTTTCCAGAACCGGACTGTCCGCTTGCCTCCGGCAGGATTATCCCCCTCCAAAACGCGCTGCATGATGCGGCGGTCAAGGCCGTCAAAATAACCCTGCGGCGTTTTGAACACCCCACGACCGTCTGTTGAATTGTTCAAGTCTGGTATCTTCATATATCCTGTCCTCTCTCTTTAGACATCAACAGCATCGGAAAGTTTAATCCGCTCCGTTGATTATGTCCTCTATTTTTTTTACGGCTATATGGTAAGAGGCCTTGAGTGCCCCTACCGATGTCCCGAGGATGTCTGCCATTTCCTCGTATTTCATGTTGTCATAGTATCTCAGGCAAAAGACCTGACGCTGCTTCGGAGGGAGAGTCTGAATCGCCCTCTGCAAGCCTTTCTGTATTTCGTCTCCATCAAAATACATGTCGCTCTCAAGCATGTTCTCCAGATTGGCCTCTGCGGAGTCAAGGCTTACCGTTTCGGTGCGGTGCTGCAGGAAAGACAGGCTCTCGTTGGCGGCAATGCGGTAAAGCCATGTGGAAAGCATCGAGTCGCCCCTGAAAGAGTCGAGTGCGCTCCATGCCTTTATGAACGTGTTTTGCAGCACGTCATCGGCATCATCGTGAAACGTGACCACATAACGAATTTGCCAGTAGAGACGCGAGCTGTACTTACCCACAATCTTCTCAAACCCCTTGCTCTTTTCCGCAGGGTTCTTGATCATTTCTATCAGCTGTCTGTCGCTCGGGTATTGCGCCATCTGGACATCGGTTTGCCTGCCGTACGCTCTCCCCGCAAGACGGTTGCAACGCGAGAGAGAAGTTCTTCCGGCCTTTTCATATTATATTATAAAAACACAAGGCAACCAGCCGAAAAGTCTGGTTGCCATCTCATACTGTCTACCCGCAAAGCCCGTCTGCCGTGCAGGATGTCACGAAATAGTGAGTTTGCGAACAAACTTACCAACTTTCACTACATATATGCCCTTGACGAGCTCCGTGGAAACCAGTTGGTCCTCGCTCTCTATGACATAAGAAGCCGCCTGTGTTCCGGTGACATAATAAATCTTCATGGTCATTCTCGCTGCTCCCGTCACACGCAGAGTTCTGCCTGACACGGTAACATTTATCTCCTGCGCCTCCGGGGCGGCAAGAGACACCTGCTGCGATTCTGTCTGCAAAGCCGCCGCAGGAACGGATGCCAACGCCGACATTACGACCAAAACCACTATGGATGCAACGATGCGATTCACTGTCTCCAGAATTATTCTCCCTGCAAAAATAAGAACCTTTTTTTACTGCACCAAATTTTGGACACGTTTTTTGCCGCGAACTCACTCTTTTTGCATTTCTTCACTTTTTAGGACTGCATCTGCCAATTTTCATCAACGCCAGCCCGATGACAATCCAGATAAGTTCGCGCACTCTGGTTATCAGTCCTACATACACGCCGAACGCACCACTCAGCGACAATGCACTTGCAGAAATGGCGAAACCGCCTTCACGGGCGCCAAGCTGCATGGGGGAAAAGAAAAAAAGGTTGCCAAACAGCGACGTGAACGCCATAATCAGCACACAGTCAAAAAAACTTACGCTGCTTGTCAATATCCGCAGGATAAAATAGATTTCCAGCGACGTGAGCACCCGGGAAACAAACTCCAAGAGGAAAGACAGATAGAAAGTCGTCGCATGCTGCGAATGCAGTTCCGCTATCTGGCTGTCCACACAAACAAGGTATTCTTTCTTACTGTCGTAAAGCCGTCTGAAATATTTGCCAATCCACGGAACGGACGACAGGCCGCGCAACAGCCGCACCACCATTCCGTGCCTGTAACCCCAAACAAAGAAGTACACCGCAATCAGGCAAAACACGGAAACAACACCAAGAAAAAGACACATCGACACCCCCGGCGTATACATTATTACATACAGGACAACCGATGACAGCCAAAAACATACGTGGCTGAAGATGTGCATCATGACATAGAGTATCACGCTGCTCACCGCCCTGTCGCTCCCTATCTGTGGACTCAGTTCCATGATGCGGTAAGGTTCGCCGCCCATCAGTCCGCATGGGGTGGCATAATTGAGAGCGAAGCCAGAAACGGTCAGTTTGTAGACTTTGCCGAAGCTTACGGATGCACGGCTTCCCCCGCCGCGGATTATCATATACCAACTTGCAGCGTTCAGCAAGTATATCAGCAACCACACCCCCACGACAAACGGAAACCACCCCCCTGCCCTGCGGATATGCGCCCACAGTTCGGTACAGTCAACGTCAAATGTCAGCAGCATCACCGCAACCGCAGCGATTCCCGCAAAGAAAAACACGTTGTTCCACAATTTGCTCATAGGAACGGCCCTTTTATGCTATACGTTGACCACCAGTCCCTCTTCTGCGGCAATGGTGGAAGGGAAAACCCTGCACGCCTGACTGACAAGTTCCGACACATCGTCCACTGTGGCAGAATAGTGACCTATCATCAACCTCTTGACACCGGCGAGTTTGGCTACGGCGGCCGCCTGGCCTGCCGTAGAATGTCCGCGAATACCCGCTTTCACTTCCGAGCCGTCAGGATATGTCGCTTCGTGATAGAGAAGATCCACCCCCCTGACCATATCTGCCAAACCCGGCAGATAAGAAGTGTCCGAGCAATAGGCATATGACCGCGGCGATGCCGCCGGCGTGACAAGGCGCGCGTTGGGGACAACCGTACCGTCATCGCATATCCAGTCCTTGCCCGCCTTTATGTCGGGCAAACGACAAACAGGGATGTTGTAGAAGTCTGTCATCTCCCTGTTGATATGTGGCAGCGAAGGTTTTTCCTTGAACAGGAAACCGCAGCACGCCGCCGTATGCTTCAGAGGCAGCGACCACACCTCCATGGTGCGGTCCTCGTAGACAAGGGCATTCCTGGACGTGTCTACCGTGTGGTACACCACTTCGTATCCAAGCTTGTGGCAGAACAGATTGACCTGCGCACGGAGCACTCCCTCCAGACCCTCGGGGGAATACACATGAAAATTCTTTGTGCGCCCCAGCAAGCCGAAAGTTGCTATCAGACCGGCCAAGCCAAGACAATGGTCGCCATGCAAATGAGATATGAATACGTTACGCAAAGCCATGAACTTGACTCTCCTCGCCCGCATCTGCAGTTGGGTGCCTTCGCCGCAGTCCACAAGCGACAGTTTGTCGCGCATGTTGACCACCTGGGCCGACGGG
Organism: Bacteroides thetaiotaomicron; assembly: GCA_963634195.1. Taxonomy (GTDB): domain Bacteria; phylum Bacteroidota; class Bacteroidia; order Bacteroidales; family Bacteroidaceae; genus UBA6382. The sequence continues at coordinate 31,011 of CAVHBF010000005.1, forward strand.
TTGTGCCTCAATGTCGGAGTGGCACTGCCGCATCCCAATACCGTTACCTCGAATTTTTCCACTGTTCCTTGTTTTTAGGGGCTTCCCGCCACCGTGTCAGAGGGACACGCAGCCCGACCACAATACGGACACTTTCCCACCAGTAAAAAAAGAGGGGAGGAACTTCGCCCAATCTGCCTACGGGCAAGTCCTCCCCCCTGTGTAACTAATGCTTTAACCGCATTCCAGCCGTGCTGACACAACAGCCGGGATTACTCCGCGCTACTCTGCTCCGCAAGCTTTGCCTTGAGTTCCGCGAGGGCATCATTGTCAGCAAGCGAAGTGGCTGCAGTCTGGTTCTGTATCTCAGGAGTGTCGTTGTTCGGTTTGCGCTGGGCTGATGCCTTGCGCTGCTCTGCACGCTGTTCATCCTCAAATACACGGCTGTGCGAGAGGATGATCCTGCGTGTCACCTTGTTGAACTCAAGCACCTTGAACGGCAACTTCTCGTTGAGCTGTGCCTTGGTCTTGTCTTCCTTGATGAGATGCTTGGGGGTGGCGAAACCGTCAATGCCGTATTCAAGCTGAATGACATCGCCGTTGTCGTGCTCCTCTATTATGGTTCCCTCATGGATTGAACCTACGGTGAATACCGTCTCAAACACATCCCACGGATTTTCTTCCGTCTGCTTGTGGCCGAGGCTGAGGCGGCGGCTTTCCTTGTCTATCTCAAGTACCACCACTTCTATGTCGGCACCAATCTGAGTAACCTCTGACGGGTGCTTCACTTTCTTTGTCCAGGAGAGGTCAGAGATATGGATAAGACCGTCCACTCCCTCTTCCAGTTCCACAAACACACCGAAGTTGGTGAAATTGCGAACCTTGGCAACATGCTTGCTCCCTACCGGGTAGTTCTCCTCAATATTCTGCCATGGATCCGGCTTGAGCTGCTTGATACCGAGCGACATCTTGCGTTCCGTGCGGTCAAGGGTGAGGATTACGGCCTCTACCTCATCTCCCACTTTCATGAAATCCTGTGCGGAACGGAGATGCAGACTCCAGCTCATTTCACTCACGTGGATAAGACCCTCCACGCTCGGGGCAACTTCTACGAATGCGCCGTAGTCAGTCATGACTACCACCTTGCCCTTAATCTTGTCGCCGACCTTGAGATTCGGGTCAAGAGCATCCCATGGATGGGGAGTAAGCTGCTTGAGACCAAGAGCGATTCTCTGCTTTTCCTGATCGAAATCAAGGATAACGACATTGATTTTCTGGTCAAGTTCCACAATATCCTTGGGATCGCTGACACGCCCCCAAGAGAGATCCGTGATATGAATGAGTCCGTCAACGCCACCAAGGTCAACGAATACACCGTAAGAGGTAATATTCTTGACAGTGCCCTCAAGCACCTGACCCTTCTCGAGCTTGGAGATGATTTCCTTCTTCTGTGCCTCAAGCTCTGCCTCGACAAGAGCCTTGTGGCTAACCACAACATTCTTGTACTCCTGGTTAATCTTGATGACTAGGAACTCCATCGTCTTCTCCACGAACACATCGTAGTCGCGGATAGGCCTTACATCAATCTGGCTGCCCGGAAGGAACGCCTCAATGCCGAACACGTCGACAATCATGCCGCCCTTGGTGCGGGCCTTGACAAAGCCCTTGACAATTTCCTTGGACTCAAGTGCCTGATTGACACGATCCCAACCTTGTTTTGCACGGGCTTTCTTGTGGGAAAGCACAAGCTGGCCCTTCTTGTCTTCTTCTTTTTCGATGTACACTTCCACCTTGTCTCCAACCTTAAGGTCTGGATTGTAGCGGAACTCGTTGGCAGAAATTATACCATCCGATTTGTAGCCTATGTCAACAAGCACCTCGCGCTTGTTGATTGAGATCACGGTACCTTCAACCACCTCGTGGTTGCTGACCTGGCTGAGGGTCTTGCCGTAGGCTTCTTCAGTCTCTTTCTTGTCAGCCTCTGTCACTGCCGCTCCGTCCGAATACGAATCCCAGTCGAAACCGTCCAGCGGCATTACGTCTTTTAAGTTGTTCATTAAAAAAACAGTTAAATTGATAAATTAGACATTATGTTGTTCTGTCGTGCAAAAAATCGGCTGCAAAGTTACGTAATTATTCTCATAACACAGTGTTTCGCAGGGCTTTTTCTTGGCTTCGCAAAAGATTTTCCAACCATGTGCGGCATTCCTATTTCAGACTGGATATCTTGAATATGTTGTAGGATATGTTGTTGTCATACACATCCTCACCCTCATGCTTCTTCGTAGCCCTCACGACACGGATGGTAACCGGCAACACGATAATTTCGTACACTGTCTTCAAAATGACCTGCCAAAGCATCAGCCACGGCAACTCGGATGCCGGTACGACTCCGCCGAAAGCCAACGGAAAGAAAATGATACTGTCGCAACTCTCCCCTGCCACGGAACTGAGAATGGCCCGGACAGAAAAGCGTTTGCCGCCGTCACGTATTTTCATCACGCTCATCACATAGGCATTGGCAAATGATCCCACTATGAAAGCTGCGAACGAAGCGGCGGCAATACGCGGTGCCAAACCGAAAATGGCATGAAACCCGGCATCATGACTCCAATAAGGAGCGGGCGGGAGAGCATCGCACACGACACCCACAGCCACAAAGAAAAAGTTCATTGCAAACCCCGTCCATATCAGCAGGCGGGCCTTGCTGTAACCCCAGACTTCACATACTACATCGTTGATGATATAGCTGACCGGAAACACGATAAGCCCGCCTGTCAAAGAGAACGAGCCAATGGCGATTTGCTTTGTTTCCAGCACGTTTGACGCAATAAGACAAACGCAGAAAAGTATGCTGAACAACATAAACAGCACACTCACTTGAGTTGTTTTCCTTTCCATTCTTCTTGTTTTTTACGAGGTTTGTCAAGCACTCGGTTTGTTGCGGCAACCGCACGGCGGCGACTGGTCGTTTACGCTGGAACGGCAGCAAAGACGTTTCTATTCCAATCTGCCATATTTCATTTCCTTGCCGTCCTTGTCATACTGTTTGCGCTTGCCTGCAGGAGGCTCGGAAAGCGTAATACGCACCAATGCTGTCCTGGCTAACGAACGGGCAACATTACGGTCAAAAGCTTCCATGTGATGAGGGAGAAAGCGTTGGCAAATAAGCCTTAGCCCGCGAACCTTCTCGTCGTCATCTGTCACAACTTCGGCCCTGCCGAATGCAACGGCCGACTTGTACTGCAGGGTGAAACTGCCATCTTCGGGGTCAACGGCAGGCGCACAACGGGTCACTGCGGAAAGACATACGTCCGGGTGTGCTTTGACGGCATCCAGTTTCTTTCCCTCCAAGGCGCAGTGGAAATACCAGTGTACGTCATCGCCAGACGCGAGCGACAGGGGCAATCCGTATGCCCTGCCTTCTGCATCAATGAAACTTACGGTAATATACGGGGCCGCGTGCATCAGTTCCAATGCCCATTGGCTATCCATGGCCCTTGACTCTTTTCTCATTTCCTGTTTCGTTTCTTTTTCTTTTCCGTACCCGCACGCAGATACACTTGCCAAGATGGCTGCAAAGTTAGCATTGTTCATTGAGAACCGTAAACAAATTCGCCATTATTTGGAGAAGAAGCCAATGGTTTGTTGTCCTGCCCAGTACCCGTCCGTCCGTGAACAGGCGGAGCTAAGGACGCGGCAAGAAACAGACGGCTAAATAAAATCCGGGCAGCGAATGCTTTGTGGTGCAAAAAGACTATCTTTGCACAAGGAATCGATCCTGTAGCAGAATGGCTCTCTGCACACGCACCCTGCACATACACAAACACACAACAACGACATAACATGAAAAAAATTCTGCTCTTAGGCTCAGGCGAACTGGGCAAGGAATTCGTCATTGCCGCCCAGCGTCTGGGACAGCACGTGATAGCCTGCGACAGCTATGCCGGAGCACCGGCCATGCAGGTGGCCGATGAATGCGAAGTGTTCTCCATGCTTGACGGCGAAGCTCTTGAGGCTGCTGTGCGCAAACACCGCCCCGACATCATAGTGCCGGAAATAGAGGCCATACGCACGGAGAAGCTCTATGAATTCGAGAAACAGGGCATACAGGTTACCCCCTCTGCCCGTGCGGTCAACTTCACCATGAACCGCAAGGCCATACGCGATCTGGCCGCCGTAGACCTCGGTCTTAAGACCGCCCGCTACCGCTATGCCAAGACTTTTGCGGAACTCCAGGCCGGGGCTGACGAAGTTGGATTTCCATGTATAGTCAAGCCGCTGATGTCTTCATCGGGCAAGGGGCAGAGTCTCGTCAAGACCGCCGATGACCTGCTGCACGCATGGGAATACGGCATGAGCGGCAGCCGAGGCGATGTCAAGGAAGTCATAATAGAGGAGTTTATCAAGTTCGACTATGAGATTACCCTCCTCACCGTGACGCAGAAAAACGGGCCGATCCTCTTCTGCGCACCTATAGGACACGTGCAGAAAGGCGGCGATTACCGCGAGAGTTTCCAACCCATGCCGATGAAAGAGGAACATCTCAAGGAAGCGCAGCGTATGGCCGCCGCCGTGACGGAAGCCCTCACTGGTGCAGGTCTTTGGGGAGTGGAGTTCTTCATAAGCAACACCGGCGGCGTATATTTCAGCGAACTGTCACCCCGTCCGCACGACACAGGCATGGTCACCCTCGCCGGCACACAGAATTTCAGTGAATTCGAGTTGCACTGCCGTGCCGTGCTCGGACTGCCAGTGCCGTGTATCAAACAACTGCGCATCGGAGCCAGTGCCGTCATTCTCTCCGGCATAGCAAGTACGGACAGACCCGAATACACCGGCATAGAGAAAACCTGTGAAGAAGATGCCGATATTCGTATCTTCGGCAAACCGTCCACGCGCCTCAACCGCCGCATGGGCGTGGTGATTTGCAACGGACCGCTGGACAGCGACATGGATGCGCTGCGCGACAAGGCGAAGCGTCTTGCCTCGTACGTGGAAGTCAAATAAAACCGTGCAAAAGGGACTCCCTCTCAGCAACTGTGGGTGTCCTTGCCTTCCGTCCGGCGAAGGAATATGTTGGCGAGCATGGCTCCCGACACATTGTGCCACACGCTGAACACAGCCCCTGGTATGGTTGCCAGCGGATACTGGGCGAAATGGACTGTGGCGAGGGATGTCGCCAGACCGGAGTTCTGCATACCCACTTCTATGGCTACCGTGCGGCATTTCACGGTAGACATCCTCATGAGCTTGCCCGCCCCATAGCCGAGGGCATAGCCCAGAACATTGTGCAGCATCACCACACACAGCACTGTCAGTCCGCAAGTCATCAGCTTGGCGGAATTAGCGCTTACCACCGCGCCGACTATGGCCACTATGGCCAGTGTGGACACAAGTGGAAGCACGCTGACGGCACGACCGGCAAACCCCGAGAAAAAACGGTTTATCACGAACCCGAGCCCTATCGGCAGAAGCACAACCTGTACGATTGACAGGAACATTGACATGACATCAACGTCAACGGTCTGTCCGGCGTATAGCCATGTGAGCAAAGGCGTAGCCACAGGAGCCATTATTGTAGACGTGGCGGTCATGGCTACCGACAGCGGCACGTCCCCCTTGGCAAGGTAAGTCATCACGTTTGACGAGGTGCCGCCGGGACAAGTGCCGACCAGTATCACGCCCACCGTGAGTTCCGGCGAGAGACAGAAGCAACGTGCCAGTACAAAGGCCAGAAGCGGCATGATGGTGAACTGCGCCACGAAACCGATAACCACATCCTTGGGACGGGCAAACACTATGCGGAAATCGCCAGGTTTCAATGTCAGCCCCATGCCGAACATCACGATGCCCAACAGCGTGTTCACATAACTTGTCTTTATGAAACTCACCGCCCCGGGCTCTATCAGAGCCACAATAGCCATACATATCACTATGGCAGACATGTGCCTGCTGACGAAATCAGAAACTTTTTTCAGAAAAACCATTGTCAACTATCTCGTTTTGATTCTTTGTTTTGTCGCATGAATATCCGTGCGGAAATAAACTTCATTTCATACCGCTGCGCTGCAGCACATTGCGCCGCAGGTTGTCGCCGTAGAAGAACAGCTCCTGCAGGTGCAGATTCCCCGTGGGAAATAATGTCTTCAGACCGGAAAACGTGTAGCGGCGGGGGTCAATGCCGCTAACCACCAGCACGTTGTGTATGGTATCCACACTGACCGTAACCGCAGTGGCGGAGTCTGTCGGGGTCACCGCAGTGGCATACGGGAACCGTACGTCATCGGCCTTGGGCTGCGCACCGGCCGCCAAGAGCGTTGCCTGAGCGGGTGTGACTGTCCACGAAACAGGATTGATACACCCTATGTTGCCCTCGCACAGCATCGGGCACACGGCATCTGCCGAGGTCACGCTGTTGAAGTTCACCGTAACGCCCAACGATGAAGAGTCGCGCGCAAGCTTAACGTGCGAAGTGCGGTGTCCTGCCCGCGTCACGGTGTCTTCGGCAGTTACGCCATAGCCAACCACATAAGCGGCGATGAGCCGGCGGCAAGTCTCGTCGTCAATATGCCAGAGCACCTCCTTTACCATCTGCCCGCCCTGACTGTATCCGGCAAGGACAAACGGCCTTCCCTTGTTGTAGTGTTCCAGATAATAGTCAAAAGCGTCCAAAGCATCCCTGACGGCCATGCGTCCGGCCTCTTTTGCGGCAGTCCCCAGAAGTCCTCCGAATGTGGCCTGCCGGTAATATGGCAAAAACAGGTTTGCCCGTGTGGCGAAAATCGTGTCTGCCAGTTCGGCTGACAACCGCCATGCTTCCACATGATCCGGGTTCGACGGGTCGGCATTGTGGTGTATGCGCCCTGCAGCATCCGTCCAGTCAGCAACACACGTCGGAAGAAAATAAAACACGTCTGGAAGAGTACTGCCTGCATTTTCCAAGCGTTCGGCTCCTTCATACCAGAGAGACTTGTCCGACCAGTCAAGCGAAACACTGCTGCACGAGTCCGTACCGAAACCACTGCCGGAACAGCCGACAAAGGCGGAAATCAGTATCAATGCGCACAGATATTTCATCCGGCAGCCTGCCTGTACTGCACACATCACTCGTAGTCCTGCCACGCCTTAATGCTGATGTCCTCAAGACCGACATTGCAGAAAGCCTCGATGAAAGCGCGCGCAAGGCGGGCGTTGGTAATCAGCGGGATATTGTGGTCTATGGCGGCACGGCGTATTTTGTAGCCGTTGGTAAGTTCGCGGGCTGTATGGTTCTTGGGAATATTGACAATGAGGTCGAACTTGTGACCGGCAATGAGATCCATCACGTTGAACCCGCTGTCGGACTGTTCGTCAGGCCATAGGGCGGCCGTAGCCCTGACTCCGTTTTCGTTGAGGAACTTGGCGGTTCCCTCTGTTGCATAGAGGGTGTAGCCTTTCTTGTCAAGCAGGCGTGCAGCCTGAAGCAGACTCACCTTGGACTTGACCTCTCCGCTCGAAATCATGATTGCCTTGTCTTTTGCCGGAATCTTGTAGCCAGTGGATATAAGGGCGTTGAGCAGGGCCTCGTTGTAGTCCTCGCCCAGACAGCCCACCTCGCCGGTGCTGCTCATGTCAACACCCAGAATGGGGTCGGCGTTCTGCAGACGGGCAAACGAGAACTGGCTGGCCTTGACCCCTATGCGGTCAATGTCAAACGCCGACTTGTCGGGACGGTTGTAGGGAGCGTCCAGCATGATGCGCGTGGCGGTCTCTATGAAATTGCGTTTCAGCACCTTGCTCACGAACGGGAACGAACGGCTGGCGCGCAGGTTGCACTCTATGACCTTTACCTCACGGTCTTTTGCCAGATACTGGATGTTGAACGGTCCGGAAATGTTGAGTTCCCTCGCGATGGCACGGCTTGTCTTCTTGATCTGGCGCGCTGTGGAGAAATATATCTGCTGTGCCGGAAACACCATGGTTGCATCACCGGAGTGGACTCCGGCATACTCCACATGTTCGGAGATGGCATATTCAACAATCTCGCCGTGGTCGGCAACGGCATCAAACTCTATTTCCTTTGTTTCCTGCATGAACTGCGACACGACAACGGGATATTCCTTGCTGACCTCGCTGGCCATCGCAAGGAAACGCTTGAGCTGGTCGTCTGTATGACACACGTTCATGGCGGCTCCCGACAGCACATAGGACGGGCGCACGAGCACAGGATAGCCCACCTCCTCCACAAACGAGTGTATGTCCTCAAGCGAGGTAAGGGCCCTCCACTTGGGCTGGTCTATACCCAACTGGTCAAGCATGGCAGAGAACTTGTTGCGGTTTTCGGCACGGTCTATGCTTACCGGCGATGTGCCCAGCACCGGCACGCTCTGGCGGAACAGCTTCATCGCCAGATTGTTGGGAATCTGTCCTCCCACGCTGACGATGACTCCGCGTGGCTGTTCAAGATCAATCACGTCAAGCACGCGCTCAAACGACAGTTCGTCAAAATACAGACGGTCACACATATCATAGTCGGTAGAGACCGTTTCGGGATTGTAGTTTATCATGATGGACTTGTAGCCCAGTTTGCGCGCTGTCTGTATGGCGTTGACCGAGCACCAGTCGAATTCCACGGAAGAACCTATGCGGTAGGCTCCCGAACCAAGCACGATAACCGACTTCTCGTTCTTGTAGTAGTTGATGTCGTACCCCTCCGCACCGTAGGTCATGTACAGGTAGTTGGTAAGGTCGGGATGCTCGCTCGCCACGGTGGGAATGCGTTTTACCGCGGGGAGGATACCCAATTCTTTCCTGCGGGCGCGCACTGCAAGGTTTTCCTTCTCCATATTGCCCTTGCCGGTCTTGAGCACAAAACGGGCTATCTGGAAATCGCTGAACCCGTAAGCCTTGGCCTGGCGCAAATCTTCGGCGGATATTTCCTCCAGCGAGTTGTATGCCTCCAGTTTGTGTTTCCAGTCAACGATGTTCTTCATCTTGCCGATGAACCACGGGTCTATTTTGGTCAGCTCATAAAGGCGTTCGGTGGAATAACCCTGTTCCAGGGCTTGCGCCAGGGCAAAAATGCGGAGATCTGTTGGATTGGACAGCTCCTCGTCAAGGTCATCAAAATGGATATGGGGGTTGCCCACAAAGCCGTGCATGCCCTGGCCTATCATGCGCAGTCCTTTCTGCAGCAGTTCCTCAAAAGTCCGCCCTATGGACATTATCTCACCCACCGACTTCATCGAAGAACCGATTTTGCGGCTCACCCCACTGAATTTGGTGAGATCCCATCGTGGAATCTTGCAGATGAGGTAGTCAAGCGACGGGGCTGCGTATGCCGAATTTGACGTGCCCATCTCGCCTATCCGGTCAAGGGTATAGCCCAACGCTATCTTTGCGGCCACGAAAGCCAACGGGTAGCCCGTGGCCTTGGATGCGAGAGCCGACGAGCGGCTCAGGCGGGCGTTGATCTCAATGATGCGGTAGTCATCGGTGAACGAGTTGAAAGCATACTGTATGTTGCACTCTCCCACGATGTTGAGGTGACGCACACACTTTACTGCAATGTCCTGCAGCTTTCTGACCTGTACATCGGCAAGCGAGCAGGTGGGAGCTACCACGATGGACTCACCCGTATGAATGCCCAGAGGATCGAAATTCTCCATTGAAGCCACGGTAAAGCAGTGGTCGTTGGCATCGCGGATCACCTCGAACTCTATCTCCTTCCACCCTTTCAGACACTCTTCAACCAACACCTGTGGGGCAAAGGTGAATGCACTTTCGGCAATTTGCCTGAACGTATCTTCATCAGGACACACGCCCGAACCGAGACCGCCAAGAGCATAGGCGGAACGGATCATCACCGGAAAGCCTATCTTGCGGGCGGCGGCAAGGGCTTCCTCCATCGTTTCGCAGGCCTGGCTGACCGGAACCTTGAGCTCCGCCTCATTGAGTCTGCGCACAAAACGGTCGCGGTCTTCGGTATCCATAATGGCTTCAACACTGGTACCCAGCACGCTGACACCGTATTTTTCAAACACACCGCTGTTGTACAGTTCTGTGCCGCAGTTAAGCGCAGTCTGACCGCCCCATGCCAGCATGATGCCGTCGGGACGCTCTTTCTTGATTATCTCCGTAACGAAATATGGATTGACAGGGAGGAAATAAACCCGGTCGGCAATGCCCTCGCTGGTCTGTATGGTTGCCACGTTGGGATTGACAAGCACAGACTTGATTCCCTCCTCGCGAAGGGCTTTGAGAGCCTGCGAACCCGAATAGTCAAACTCGCCGGCCTGACCTATCTTCAATGCTCCCGAACCGAGCACGAGCACTTTCCTTAACTGTTGTTTCATGTGTTGGTATGTTTTATTTGTCCTTATTCTTGTCCTGTGTGCAAATATCGTGAAAAAACTTGAATATCCGCTTAGAATGCGGCGACTAAATAAACCGGGCGACCGCATTGCATTTATGCGGCCGCCCGGTTTATTTTTGTCTGAAAAACAGAATCCGCTACCCGGACGGACGGAGAGCAATCCCTCCCTCCGGCAAAAAGCTACAGACTGTCACCGAAATCCTTACGGAACTTGGCGGCGAGGTCTTCCTGCCAGTGGCCTATTTCCTTCATGCGGCCGAAGAAGAATCGCAGCACCTTGGGTTCCATCGTCCACTCCAGACCACCGATGAGCCCGCGATTGTCCCAAACCCATTTGACACGGTCTGCACAGTACTTGATCTGGCTTAGGGTAAACACGCGGCGAGGCACGGCCAGACGCAACAGCTCCAGTTCAGCATAACGCTCTGTGCCATCGTCCTCACGCTGCTCGGACACGGTACCGCGCTCCATACCCCTCACGCCGCCGGCAATGAACACTGCTGCGCCGACAGCGGCGGCCGGATACTGGTTGTGAGGCATCTGCGGCACAAACTCCGAGCAGTTGAGATGGCAGCCCAATCCACCGGCAGGCAGGATTACTGGCACTCCGTAGTCATCAAGTTCCTTTGCCAAATAGGCAATGAACTCCGGTCCCTGGTTGATGTACTCCATATCCAGCGACTCCAGCAGACCCTGGGCGGCAGCCTCTATGGAACGCACCTCCATACCGCCGTACGTAAGGAATCCCTCGTAGAGGGGAATGAACTCCATGAGCATATTCGTCCATTTCGGGTCTTTGGAAATGATGAAGCCTCCGCGGCTGAATCCCAGTTTGCGTGCGGAGAAATATATGATGTCGAAATGGTCGGCAAGGGTATGGTAAATTTCCTTGGTCGTCATGTCCTTGCACTGCGGCTCGCGCGTCTTCATGAAATAAACGTTGTCCTGCAGCAGCGAAGCGTCGAGCACGCTGACGATGCCGTTTTCCTTTGCGATGGCAGCAACGTCAAGCATATTGCCAAGCGAAACGGGCTGACCGCCTATGAGGTTGGTACCAGCCTCCACGCGGATAAAGGCAATCTTCTCCGGAGTATTCTCCCTGATGCAGCCGCGCAGAGCCTCGAGGCTGAAATCGCCCTTAAACAAATCATCGCTCTGCGGCTTCAGCCCCTTCGGGTCCAGAAGTTCTATAACCTCACCGCCCAAACGGGTGATGTGGGCCTTGGTTGTGGTAAAGTGGAAGTTCATCAGTGCTTTCTGACCCGGTTTCACAAAACCCTCAGCCAGAATGTTTTCTGCTGCACGCCCCTGATGTACGGGAAGGGCGTTGTCCACGCCGAAGACCTCCTTGAGTGCAGCCTTTGCCCTGTTCCACGTCTCAGAACCGGCATAGGAATCATCGGCCACCAGCATTGCCGACACCTGCTTGTCCGACATGCCGTTGACACCGGAATCGGTAATCATGTCCATGTAGATGTCGCGGTTCTGCAGGAGGAATGTGTTGTTGCCCGCTTCCTGAACAGCCTTCAGACGCTCTTCCACTGGAAGCAATGTAAGTTTCTGAACCATACGCACCTTATGCATCTCAAGAGGTACCTGGTTCTCCGATTGGTAAAATTTTACTGCCATAGCAATTGTCAATGTTTTCTACATTTGTTGTCGCAAGAAAAAAGGACAGTCCGGATAAGCCGACATGCAACCACATCATCAGGCCCTGTTCACGATTCGGGAAAACCATGGCTGCAACAAAGTCTTCTATCCTAAGCCTTTTAACTCGGCGGCAAAGGTAACACGTATATTCTTATTAACAAAATTTAAAGCCGCAAAAAGTTGCTTTCGGACGAAAGGAACGGCTTTTTACCATGCGGAAACCACACTAAAAGCAGGGCTTTCCCCGGCTTCCCCTTGAAAGGTGTTTGCAGACCGCTTCGGCATACTCGCACTTGGTC
>CAVHBF010000006.1:0-16165 GCA_963634195.1 Bacteroides thetaiotaomicron
CCTGATAGTCGTAAACGGCAGTTACCGCATACGGACCCACATCCGGGGTGTCGAAATCGTATGCAGCAGTGGCGGCATCAAGCAGTGCGATTTGTTTGTCGTTGCAATATACGGCATATCCTTTGAGCGGCAAGTTTGATTTGCGGGGGGCTTGCCAACTCAGTTTTTGTTCTGCAAGTTGCAGATTGACTGGTGGATAGGCTTGTTCTCCAGGTACTATGACACTAATTATAGTGGTCTTCCCCTTGTTGAGAATGGCAATGGTATCTACCCGGAACGGAATTTCCACCCCGTCACGTTCAAACTCATAGTCAAGAATTGATGCCTTGTAGATGTTGCCAACACCCTTGGCTGAGTATTTGGTCGTGATGTAAAAGAAATATTTCAGGGGCTTTGTGCGGTCTACGTTTTCCGTGAGGTCTGTAAGATCGTAACCAAATTCCATGGGCTCATAGTGGTAACCGTCCGCCCAGCGTCCTAACATAGGAACATCGGCAGTCCCGGTCTTGACAGAACCTGAGTAAGAGAAATGGGAAAACTTTGTGGTGAATTCGGGCTCCTGTGAAGACGTGTCCTGTGAAACACCGCCGCATAGACCTATTTCATATCTGCGGCTATGATCCATCAACAGCTTTATGGTGCGCAACGGGCGGTAGTTCTTGCGCGGGTGATATACGGCAGGATCCCATGCCGACCCGGAAACCCCCACGCAGAACGTATAGGCATATGGGCAGTATATGGTGCCTGCATCGCACCATCCTGTTCCCCACGAGTTTGCTATGATCCATGCACCCGTTTCTCCTTTGTCTTTTTCGCCGGACACCCCGTTGCCGTCAAGGTCAAACTCCACACGGTCATCGTAGCCCACTACGGTCATGGCGTGGTTGTACTGCGGTCCCCATGTGGTGACATAATGATGTCCAATGACCCCCGCCTCCTGATTTGCGGGGGTGTCGGGAAATTCCGTGAATTCCGGTCCTGCCGCCACGCCAATTACAAAGATGCCGCCGGTCTGGAAATCTTCATCGCCGCAATGGTTCCACAGCCAGTTTTTTGCAAGTTCGATACCTTCCGGCGTGTCCATGCCATACGGAAACTTACCCATGCTTTTTGAACGGTTAAACATGGCCGAATACCATTTGTCGTACCCCTGCATCCATCCCCAGTCTTTTTCTTCCGTGTCCTGAAGTCCGAAAAAGCGGGAATAGGTAGTGCCTCCATAGGTGGTGACGCTTGGAATGCCGTTGCTCCTTGTTATGGTCTCTTCCGGCAGCGCGCTGGTGCATGCCAGCCACGAGAAATGAGAGGGGAACTGGTAGTCAGCATTGTGCTTGCCATCGCGGTTGTATAACGAGTTTATCTCATAACACAGCATATATGCCACATTGGCAGAGGAGCCGCACGAACCGCCGCTTTGGTTGAATATCGGGGGGAAATGGTTTGTTGCCTGATTGTTGACGTGATCCGGTCGTTGGCGGCTTTGTCCGCCAGACTTCGCCATTCCGGCAGTATTCTTGGAAATGAGCGAATGGTCTACAGGGAGATTCTCAAAGAAGTCATATAATTGGCGGTCAGCTACAGGAAAGTCCTGAGCTGTTGTGCCCTCTGCAAAAAACAGGGGCGCAATGACTGTGGCCAACAATCTGCATGAAAGTTTCACGGGGTCTTGTTTTTTCTGTGTCGGTTGTCCAAAACAATACTGCCGCACACAGCAATGATGTATGGTGCCGACAGAATCATTTTGCCCCAAAGATAGAGTTAATTATTGGAAAACCTACAAACATTACCGTTTTTTCATGCATTTTTTGTTCCAAGGTGAAAATATGCGAAATATTTATGCAAGACAGAGTCCGGAAAGATGTCCAAACGCTCATAGTTGTCCGCTCTCTACCATGAGTACGATACGCTCTATCTCGCGGTCTTCGCCTTGGGGGTCATAGTGCTTGCGCAGGTTGTTCCCGAAGAGGGAACTCAGAACATTATACATGTTGGCTTTGGCACTGCCAAGAAAAGCCTTGATCATCTCAAAGCTTGTCTGGCCGCACTCGCGGTCAATTAGCTTGACAAGCAGTTTTCCTTGTGTCTTTGAGATTTTGCGTACCGTAGGCTCATATTGTTTGCGTATGCCGCGTTCCACCGCCTTGATGTGTTGCTTTTTCTCTTTGTCAGTATCAAGGGTCTGCAAGTAGTCGTGAGTCTCAATCAGGATAGTACGCACGAGTCTTGCGTAGGGAAAGACATACTTTACATTGCGAACCAGCTTGTTGTATTTGGCGCGTTGACGTTCGTTGCTGAACTGCCGGGGCGGGAACTTGTAGAATTCATGAAGGGTCACATTGGGAATGCTGTCTCCTTTGTAGCAGGTGCGGTCAACCTTGACGAGCATCGCCACCTGCAGAGTGTCGTTGTGGCCGGTGTCCGTCTGGGCGTAAGTCTTGGCCTGCGGACATACAAAGAAACAGGGCACAAGAAAACAGGTTGCGAGACTGGGCTTCATAAATGTGATGCAAAAGTAGCGAATTATCATATACCGTAGCACCCGTTTCAAACTCTTTTAAACAAATTTGTCACAAAATAACGTTACCTTTGCACCTGTCATATTTTGTTTTTCATAATGCACAAGTTGACCGTACTTGAAATGAATCGCCTGACCACAGAGGAGTTCCGTCAAGCAGACAAGACCCCTCTTGTTGTTGTGCTCGACAATGTGAGGAGTATGCATAATGTGGGATCGGTGTTGCGCACCGCCGACGGGTTCAGGATTCAGGGGGTGTGTCTTTGCGGCATAACCGCCAGTCCGCCTCATCCAGAAATCCACAAAACGGCTCTCGGTGCTGAGGACTCTGTAGAATGGCGGTATTTTCCATCAACCATTGATTGCATCATCAAACTCAGGGAATCGGGTTTTGTGATTGTGTCGGCAGAACAGGTGGAGGGAAGTGTAAGTATGCTTGAATGGGGCGAACGGCGTCCTACGGCAATTGTGTTGGGAAATGAAGTAAAAGGTGTTGGTCAAGAGGCGGTTGACCAAAGCGACTATTGCCTTGAAATTCCGCAATATGGCACGAAGCATTCGTTTAACGTTTCGTGTGCCGCAGCCATGATAATGTGGCAGTACTTCCGCAATTTTCGCAAGGATTCGGGTGCATTTTGACCATGCTTCTGCCGACAGCTGTATTCTTTTCGCAGCGGGCTACTGTCTGGAAAAAGTTATTCTTGGTTGGGACTCTCCCACGTGGCGTGATTTGTTATAGTCCACTCGCCCGTAAAGTCCGGAATACGTGCATAGCTGCCTCCTAAGGGGTGTGATTCGGTATCAAGGTCTTCGTAGCTGTCAAAGCAGTCTACCAACTTGTCTTCAGCGTTGTAGAGTTCTACGATAACGGCTTTCTTATAGGGGACTCGGGCGCGGAGGTCTTCGGCGTTGATAGTGAAAAACGAGTGTGGCGCCAATGTTGTGTCGGGGAAACTGTAGAGCTTTTTGTCAATGCCCTCCGTGTCCATCTTCCAAAGTCTGTAACCTTTGAGGTTGACACTTTTGTCGGAAGAGTTGCCTATCTCTATCCATTCAAGCCCGTCGTTGTCTTTGCCGCAAATCTCGTTGATGACGATGCTCTCGCCGTCAGTGCGGTTTTGCTGACAACCGCAGAAGCTGACGGCTGCCAGAGATGCTGTTGCAAAAAAAGCTATATTACAGAATTTTGTCATGCTTGGATTTGTTTGTTTTGCAAAGATACCTAAAGGTTTTTGATTGGAGGTCACGTTTGTGCATTTTACACGGGATTGTCCGCAAGGGCGAGGACAGAATCCTTGAATCCTAAAAGGCGAGGCATAAAGACTTCTTCCGTGTGGTTCATTTCACTACCAGAATCTTGGCAACGACTCCTTTTTTGCCTTCTGCATCAGAGCCAATTACATGATAGATTCCTGTGGCAACACGTCTGCCTTGGCTGTCGCGCCCGTCCCAGACAAAAGAACCGCCGAGCGATGTTCCCTGTGCAATCACAATTCCCGTGGTGGTGGCAATTTTGATGTCAGAGTCCTTGACAAACCCGGTGATACGTATTTTCCCGTCATATTCAGGACGTACGGGGTTAGGGAACACTTTTATGTTGCTCTCCGAGAGGCTTTCTGCCGGTGGAGTAGCGTCGGCACGGTAGGACATAAGCCCCAAGTCGGTGCCGATCATGAGCAAACCGTTTACCGGACTGATGGCAAGCGAGAGAATGCAGTCAGACAGCAAAGGCGAGTTTTCCGCCGTAAAATGTTCCAAAATTTCCGTTCCGTTTTCTGACACGAGGTAGAGCCCGTTGTTGGTCGTGCCTATCCACTTGCGGTTTGCCCCGTCAACAACGATAGTTTTCACTGCAACTCCCTCAAGCAGATAGTCGGCATAATTGGTCCCGTCGTTGCGCGGCACCAGAGGCTGGCGGAAGGTCACATTGGAAGAGAAGATTTTACGCGGGTCTTCAAGAATGAAGATTCCTTGGTCTGTGGCTATCCACAACTGGTCGTTTTGGTCAAATACCGCATTGTACAGCAGGCTTATGGTTGTAGTGGTATTGTTCTGGTTTGTAAAGGTCGTACAGAAAGCAAAGTTATCGTCCGTCTTGTTGTCAAGCGTACCGTTGTAGTTAAGGCAGGCTATTCCTGCACTGTACGTCCCCGCCCACCGGCGGTGTGTCATCCAAACCCAACCGCGGCTGTCAAATATGTAATTGTCAAATGTGGGGTATGTTTTGATCTTGTCCAGATAGAAGCTTTTCCACTCCATGTCAGGCGTGAGCACACGCACAATGGTGTCTACCAGATTGTTGAACATCCAGAGGTTGCCTTCTGGGTCAAACTTGGCTCCTGTCAGGCGATTGTAGCGTAGGCGCAGACTGGCATTGTTGGGATAGATGCTTGAGATAGGAGAGTTGTCGCAGTTGTAGAGTTTCTGGAAAATCCCGTTGCGGAACTCATACAAACCTCCATCTGCCGACGAGGCGAAATGATGGTTGCGGTCGTTGGGGTCTTCTGCCACGGCGGTTATATTGATATACGGCACTCCCGTCTTTGTGCTTATGCTGTCTTCGCGGAAATTGGTCCATACTCCGTCTTGGTATGACATGACTGTTCCCTCATAGTAGGTCTTGCCGTAATAGGCCAAAGCGCCTCCTGCCACAATCAGTTTGTTGTAGGGGGTATAGTATATGTCGGAAAAATAGTTTCTGACAGGACTGTTTGGTATGATGGCATCGGCGGCTGGCTTCAGCGTGTCCGCATCAAGAGAAAACGGCTGCAGTCCCTTAGTCCTGCGCGAGGCCCACAGATATGTGCCATCACAGCTTAGACTCGCGAAATCGTTGCTTATTTCGGTTATGGAAACGTTATCATCTTCGTCTACCACTCCGATTTTGGAAGAGCTCTGCAAAACAAGTTTTCTGCCGTAGGGACAATAGTTGCTGTAGGCTCCCTTGCACACCATGCTTATCTTGAATGTTTCGGTGTCAAATCCGTACAGCCCGTCACCGTATAGGGCATAGATTCCCCCGTTGTAAGCCATGAATCGCAACGGTTTGGATGTGCTCCATGTTTTCCAGTTGGACTTGTCAAGGAGATTGTCTGTGCGGTTGCCATACAGGATGCCGTTAGCCACCCGTGCGAAGATGCGGTCGTCATCTCCGATGGCCGAGCGGACATTTGTCCCCAACTCATAGACATTGGTGAACTCGGCCTTCTTGAGATTGATGACAACAATCCCGAAAGAGGTAGCCAAAAAGGCTTCGTGTCCCATGACGGTCACGTCGTTGATGGTCTTGTCAGAGAACGAGGAGTTCTTGTATTGTGGGATGTTTATTATGCTGTCGTTTGTTCCCAGAATGTCAATATTGTAGTCTTCGTAAATAAGCAGAAAGGCCTGCCGCTCCTCACAATAGGCAATCTTGGTAATGTTGGCATCGCTTAACCCCAGAAATTTTGAATAAGTCTGTACTTTTGTGTCGCCAAAGGAGTATGAAAACAAGCTGCCCCCCGCCAAAGCATATACCTTGTCCCCGACAGGTATATTGTTTGTGACATTATGGTAGGACATATAGGAATTCCAGTCGCTGCCGTCAACGGCAAGCGACAACGCCAGAGTGGCAAGAGCCAGAAAGTGCTTTTTCATAGTCCGTAATAACATGGCGATAACTCTTTTGTAAGGTTTTGGTGAGCGCTGGGTCTATTCCTTGTCAAGAAACCCTATCAGTTTTGCCACAGCTCTTGCGCGGTGGCTGATTCTGTTCTTGAAATCTTCTCCCAACTGTGCAAAGGTCTTTCCCGTTTCTTCGGGCATGAACACAGGATCATAACCAAAACCGTTGTCGCCCATAGGCTCATTTGAAATATAGCCGTCAACATAGCCGCAGAACAGGCTTTCCTTGCCATCCTTTATAAGGGCAATGACGGTGCGAAAGCGCGCCTTGCGGTTGGATTTGCCGTCCATTTCCTTGAGCAGCTTGCGCATATTGGCTTGGGTGTCGTGTCTGTCGGAGGCATATCGGGCAGTGTGTACGCCCGGAGCTCCGCCGAGAGCTTCCACTTCAAGACCTGTGTCATCTGCAAAGCAGTCCAATCCATAGTTGTCATAGATATAGCGCGCCTTGATAAGGGCATTACCCTCAAGGGTTTCTGCCGTCTCAGGGATGTCTGTATGGCAATTTATATCGTTGAGGCTCAACACTTCAGCGCGACCGTCAAGCAGGGCTCTTATCTCGCGCAGTTTGTGGACGTTGTTTGTTGCAAAAACAATTCTGTACATTTGTTCAATGTTGTTTCCGTGTCAATTATAAACGCTCAACACCGTATATTATTGTATCCTGCTTGCCCGCGCCTTCTCTCTGTTATGGGTAGCGGTGCTGCTATTTTCCCTTTATGCGGTCAAATCCGTTGCCAAACACCCCGATGACTTTGCTTTGTGACACCAAAGCCTTTGGGTCAGTTTGCTTGATTATCCTAAAGACGAAGGGGCTTTCCTGTCGGCGCACCAACACAACAAGAATCTTGCGCTCTTTCTTTGTGTACCAGCCTGTGCCGGAAAGCACGGTGACTCCACGTCCGGTGGATGCTATTATACGCGAGAGTTCCTCGTATTTTTCGGAGATTATGAAGAATTGTACCGACTGCCGTCTGTTGCTGACCACATAGTCAAGGGTAACGGTTGTCACCATTAGGGTGATATAGCTATATACAAGCAGGTTGATGTCGTGGAAAATAAAATAGCCGCTAGAAACTATGCAGAAGTCTGTACACACAATGACTTGTCCCAAACTCATGTCGCGGAATTTGTTGACCACGGCGGCGATTATGTCGGTGCCGCCTGTCGAGCCATTGTTGATGAACACCACGGCCAACCCAACGCCTTCAAGAGCAGCACCTATGAGACAGGACATGAATGGGTTGTCAAGTATTTTAACAAAATGGTTTTGTGTGTCAATCGGTGCGACGTACTGAAACAATGCCATGAAGCTACCCAGGCTGAGGACTCCGAAGATTGTGTTGATCAGGAACTTGAAACCAAGGAACTTGAGGGCGACTCCGAGCAAAATCACATTGAATGCCCAATAGGTGTATTGCACAGGCATTCCCGTTGAGTAGAAAATCAATGCTGCCGCACCCGAAGTGCCGCCCGGTACAAGGTGGTAAGGCAATTGGAAAAACACATATCCGGCGGCATAGATAAGCGTACCCGCCATTATGTAGAAGAAATCGTGTGCAGTGTTTTTCAGACTAAAATGAAGCTGTATCATAATATCTGTCTATGCGTGGAATTTGCATATAAGGAGCACCGTGCTATTTCACCACAATATTGACGATGCGGTGTGGCACAACGATTGTCTTGATGATTTGCTTGCCCTCAATATATTTTGCCGTGTTTTCCGAGCTCATCACCGCTGCCACGATATCCTGTTCTTGGGCATCTGGAGCGAAATCCATTGTGAAACGAGTTTTCCCGTTGAAAGAGACGCTAATCGTTTCTGTGTCCTGTCTAAGGTATTCTTCCTTGACGTCCGGCCAGGGAGAGTCGCACACAGAGGAGGAGTGCCCAAGTATTTCCCAAAGTTCTTCGCAGAGATGTGGCGCAAACGGAGCAAGCAGTTCCACCAGTTGCTCAAGCACTGGGCGTGAAGAGCATTTCTGTTGTGCAAGTTCGCCTACACAGATCATAAATGCGCTGATAGACGTGTTGTATGAATAATTTTCAATGTCTTGGCTGACTTTTTGGATTAGCTTGTTGATGCTCTTGAGACTGTCGCGGCACGGTTTGCTGTCGGAGACAATAAGTTTTCCCTCGCGGTCATGGAAAAGCCCCCACACTTTGCGCAGGAAACGCGAGCAGCCGTCAATGCCATTGCTGTCCCATGGTTTTGACTGATTTATCGGACCGAGGAACATTTCGTAGAGGCGCAGGGTGTCGGCCCCGTAGCGTTCTACAATATAGTCGGGGTTGACGACATTAAACATGCTTTTGGACATTTTCTCAATTGCCCATCCGCAGATGTACTTCCCGTCTTCAAGTATAAACTTTGCATCGGCATATTCCGGACGCCACGCCTTGAAAGCATCAAGGTCAAGCTGATCGTTGCTAACCATGTTAACGTCCACATGAATGGGCGTGGTGTCGTACTGGCTTTTGAGACCATGTGACACGAAAGTGTTGGTGTCCTTTATACGGTATACAAAGTTGGAACGTCCTTGTATCATGCCTTGGTTTACAAGTTTCTGGAAAGGCTCCTCCTTGCAGCTCACCCCGATATCAAAAAGGAACTTGTTCCAAAAGCGACTGTATATAAGGTGTCCTGTCGCATGTTCGGAACCTCCGATATAGAGGTCCACATTCTGCCAGTATTCGTCAATTTCCTTGTCTACCAACGCTTTGCTGTTGTGCGGGTCCATATAGCGCAGGTAGTAGGCGGAAGATCCAGCAAATCCAGGCATGGTGTATAATTCTATGGGGAACACAGTCTTGTCGTCAATCAGACTCTTGTCAACCACCTGTTTGCTGCTTTCGTCCCATGCCCACCTTTGGGCGTTCCCCAATGGCGGCTCCCCTGTTTCTGTCGGCAGGAAATTTTCCACCTGCGGCAGGGTTATCGGCAAGCACTCCTCCGGTATCATCTGCGGAATGCCGTGTTTGTAATAAACGGGAAAAGGCTCGCCCCAATAGCGTTGACGGCTGAATATGGCATCGCGCAGGCGATAGTTGACTTTCACGCGGCCAATGTGGTGTTCTTTGACGTATGTCTTTGTTGCGGCAATTGCCTCCTTGACCGTAAGACCATTGAGCGAGAAGTCAATATAGGGGTTCACGTCCTTGCGCGGTGAGTTGGTCACTGTTCCCTCTTTGGCATCGTAACTCTCCCTGCTGATGTCCGCCCCTTCAATCAGCGGGATAATCGGAAGGTTGAAATGTTTGGCAAAGGCATAGTCGCGGCTGTCGTGGGCGGGCACCGCCATGATGGCTCCTGTGCCGTAGCCTGCCAGTACATATTCGCTTATCCAAATGGGGTTCTTTTCGCCAGTGAACGGGTTGATGGCGTATGCCCCCGAGAAAACGCCTGTTACCTTGTGGTCAATCTGCCGTTCGCGTTCTGTGCGCCCTTTTACATAGGCAAGATATTTCTCCACCTCTGCCTTTTGCCCTTGTGTGGCCACTTTTGTTACGAGTTCGCTTTCTGGAGCCAAGACCATAAACGTAACGCCGAACATGGTATCGGCACGTGTGGTGAAAATAGTGAAAGTTTCGTTGGAATCGGCTATTTTGAATTCTACTTCTGTCCCCTCGGACCGACCAATCCAGTTGCGTTGTGTTTCCTTGATGGAGTCGCTCCATTCAATAGTTTCCAAACCGTTGAGCAGACGTTGTGCATAGGCACTGACACGCAGACACCATTGGCGCATCTTCCTCTGTTCTACCGGGTAGCCTCCCCTGAGACTCACGCCGTCCACCACTTCATCGTTGGCGAGCACAGTGCCGAGTTTTGGACACCAGTTTACCATCGTTTCTCCCAAAAAGGCGATGCGGTAGTTCATCAGGATCTGGCTCTTCTGCCGCTCGTCCATGGCTTTCCATTCGCTGGCGGAGAGGTTGAGTTCTTCGGACTGTGCGGCATCAAGGTCTGCTGTTCCCTTGGCATCAAGATGTTCCACAAGTTTGGAAATGGGTTGTGCTTTCTGGCATTTGTTGCAATAGAAAGAATTGAACATTTTCTGGAAAGCCCATTGTGTCCAGTGATAGTAGTCGGGCGCGCAGGTGCGCACTTCGCGATTCCAGTCAAAGCTGAAA
This sequence comes from Bacteroides thetaiotaomicron, assembly GCA_963634195.1. Lineage (GTDB taxonomy): Bacteria > Bacteroidota > Bacteroidia > Bacteroidales > Bacteroidaceae > UBA6382. Next base: position 10,310 of record CAVHBF010000006.1, read on the forward strand.
CCTATCTTGTCCAGCTGTTTGCGGTAGCGATCAATATTCTGGAAAGTAGTTTTCTCCGGATGCTGTCCGGTTTGTATGGCATATTGTTCGGCAGGCAGACCATAGGCATCGTAGCCCATGGGGTTAAGGACATTGAAGCCTTTCTGACGCTTATAGCGCGCATATATATCGCTGGCTATGTAGCCTAAAGGGTGTCCCACATGCAGCCCTGCGCCGCTGGGATAGGGGAACATGTTCAGCACATAGTATTTGGGTTTGTTCTTGTCCTCTACAACGTGATAAGTGTTCTGCTCCTTCCATCGCCGCTGCCACTTTTTCTCAATTTCGCTAAAATTGTAGTCCATTATGTGTAGTGTGTGTTTGATTTGCAAGCAAAGATGTACCCCGAAAAAATCCGTAGTGGCGCATCTGAAACGCAAAGTTAGCAAAAAGAAATCACTCTATAATACAAAACACGTCAAGAACACGTCAGGTACATGGCATTGGGAGGGACAAGTGTCAATAGCAAAGGCGTAGAACCGTTCCCCCTCAGTCCGCATCCTCTGCAAAAACCAGACAATGCCAATGGGACAGACACGGCGAGTTCTTCTTTTGAACGATCCGTGACCAGTCTTGGCCACATCAATATCATGGGTTGGTCTGTGTCTCCTCGAGATTGGCGACACCCGTAATCCTGTTGATATTACGTTGTTTTTGCTTTTTCGCGTTGAAAGAGCTTGGACTTCGTCAACGCCGCCTCACTGACCGCCAAAGGAAATACAGGTGGCGGCATACGGTGGGCAGGAGTCCGTAGTGCTCAGCCATAATACGGAAACGTTCCATGAGTGAATTGCGGCGGTTTCTGGTAGTCATTCCTTCTTCAAGGTAGTCCGCCACCACGGAGCCGGTGTCGGTCATAGGTAGTCCGAGTTTTTCGCCCGCTTTCATGATGCGTATACACCAGTCGAAATCGGCGGAAAAGCGGTATTTGAGATTGTAGGGAGTTTGCCGGGCAAGGTCTGTGCGTGCGAAGAAGGCCTGATGGCAGACCAGCATGCCATGGCGGAATGATGTCCAGTGCAGGTGTGTCGGAGGTTGCAGATGGCGTTTGTGGAGGAAATTGCCGTTGTTGTCAACAATGTCGGTATTGCCGTAGATTACGGCCGGATGCAGATCGGCACAGTTTGCCACTTCGCCTAGCGTGTGCCTTGAATGGAACTTGTCGCCGGCATTGAGAAATACGATATAGTCTCCGGTAGCCATATTGATAGCCTTGTTCATAGCATCATATAGACCGTTGTCCGGCTCGCTGAGCATATGGATTTCGCGCCTTGTCGTGCGCAGGGAGTTACGTTCCTGATATTGGTGTAGCAGAGCCAGCGTGTTGTCCGTTGACCTGCCATCAACAATGATGTGTTCAACATTGCTGTAGCCCTGATCTTCCACGCTGTCAAGGGTGCGCTGCAACAAGCTACCGGGATTCCAGATAACGGTGGCTACGGATATCTTTATGCTCATTTTTCTGCCTTTTTTTGTATCATGCCGGCATCTGCCAGCACAGTTCTATAACATTCAATGTATTTTTTGGCAACAGTTTCCTCTGAATATTTGGACAATGCGTCAAGTCGGCTGTAGTTTGCCATTTTGCTCAGATCTGCTTCGCACAGCATCCACTCGAGAGCGTCGGAGAGCCCGGCAGGGTCTCCTGGGGACACCAGACAGCCGTCAATCTTCTGGTTTACCATTTGCGGAATGCCCCCGACCTTTGTGCCCACAACAGGCAGACCACTTGCCTTGGCCTCTACTATCGTGTTTGGGAGATTGTCCTGCAGGGAGGTGATGGCAAATATGTCGGCTGCACAATATAGACTAGCTTTTCTGCGCTCATCGGTCACAAGCCCCATAGGATATACTTCTATGGGAAAATTTTCGCCGAGAGTCTCCGAACCTTTGCCTGCCAAAACGAGTCCCAACTGCCCTTTGAGTTCCGGTCGTTTGGCTACAAGCAGTTCCAGAGCTTGCTTGAGGAAAGTCAATCCTTTTATCGGCAGTAGGACGTTGTAGGCGCAAAACAATATAAGTTTCCTCTTCTCTATGGGCAAGCCGAATTCCTGACGGGCTTTTGCCTTGTCGTGCGGCGCATAGAGACTGCAGTCTATGGGGTTGGCTATATCCAGCACTCTATGGCTTTCAAGCAAGGGACTTGTCTCCGCAGTCTGTGCAAGCCATTCGCTACACGCCACAAAGGTCAGGTTGGGAAAGCGGTTCCACAGCGCTTGCTTGCGTTTCCATATTGCGCTTGAAAGGTCTTTGGCTCCTCTGTGGAAAAGCAGTGGACAGTTGCCGCATCCATGTTTGTAGTTTTCACAGCTGCGCACGTAGTGGCAGATACCAGTGAAAGTCCACATGTCGTGCATAGTCCACACCACGGGCTTGCCGCTTGCCAGAATGCGCTCAATACTCTTGAGTGACAGAAAGCCCTGATTGACCCAATGCAGGTGGATGATATCGGCCTCCTGAAATATCGGCGTGCGGGTTATGTCTACTCCTGTCTGGGCGGGATCAACGTCAAAAAGGTGTATCTTCCTGAAATTCTGGCGAACGAAGACTGACAGCCTCTCTGCAAGGAAATTCCATTTGTATTTCCAGAACTCCGGCAAAGAAACGATATCCGGATTGTTGCGATCATCGTTGTTGGCGACAAGCATCTTGGCCAGGACTCCGTTGTTGTTGAGAGCGGCGACAAGGCGCGAAGCGGCAATGGCAGCCCCTCCTGTCCTGCCGTTTGTGTTGACTAACAGGACTTTCATTGTTCCTTGTTTTCAATAAGTTGTGGGATTATTATCATGGAATGCGCCTGCCGTTTTTCCACGGGAGGAATCTGCCGCCAGTTCCCGTAAAGCGTAGAAAGGTATTCGTCACTTTTGGCAGGGGCGGGGAATCTCCTTCCCTCAAAATCAACCTCGGATAACGGGAACACGTTTTCCTTGGGGTGGACGGCACGACACCAGCTGAAATAAGGATCTATAGCTATGTACTTGCCGTTGTCCGTGAGTTTGCGCGCCAGTTTCCATATAGCAAGAAACACCGGTCGCTTGACTCCGAAATAGAACAAAGCCGTTGCCGAACGCCATGAATAGCAGTGTGGCTTGCGGAGGGTGGTGTCTGCAATGCACACAGCCCTCGCCATCTTGCCCATTAACCTGCGGCATACAGAGGGCGCACCGTCGTAGGGAAATACATCTACAAAGATCCCTTTCTGATAGGTCTGTCCGTTGTTGTCATCGGCATCGGCGATATACGAGTTCAAGTCTCTTATCTTGCACGCTCTGAAAGAAATTCCGGGATCGCTGTACCGGGTCTGCAGGAACATCGTTTCCGGCAGTTCGGACGGAGCGACCTCCATGAATCTGTTGTAGTCAGAGCGCATCATCGACACGTCAAGGTCATCATCCCACGGAATGAAGCCTTTGTGCCGTACTGCTCCCAGCAGAGTTCCGCCCTCAATCCAATAGCGAATGTCGTGTGTCTGGCAGATGCGGTCTATCTCCTCAAGAATTCCAAGCATCTTAAGTTGGGCGTTACGCAGCGATTGGCGGCGGAAATCTTCCATATATGTGTTGTCCATAATAGCGGCAGAAGTTATTTCTGGATGTGGGATCTGTAGTAGTAGCCACATGAATATACGAAAAATATTGCCCTGAGCAGCCTCACAAGAGTACGGCGCTCCTCGGTGTGGAAGATGTGGCGTGAATGCCTCGCGAAAAACGCAACACGGCGAATAAACGCAAGCGGACCGCGCAGCATCTGCAAGTGTCCCATTCTGATGGCCTCTGCAAGACTGTGGGTGGAAAACGGCAACGCTTCAAGAAAAGGGGTTACTATCATGAAGCGGCGGCGCACTTCGTTCTGCAAGGCCTTGTGGCGAAACAGCGAGGTTGCGATGTAATTCCAAGCTCCACCGGAGAACAGGGCATTACCCACAGGTGCGGTTGCCGTGGCAGCCCCGGCATGGCGGCGGAAATGTACCAGCGTCTTGCCTACAAAGACCACGCTCTCCATTGCCGATGCCACACAAGCCAGCTGCCAGTCGTAGTAGAGCGGCAGCTTCTCTCCTCCTGTCAGATAGTTGAGGAGCTCCTTTCTGAACAGCATGGTATGGCCGGGAATTTGACTGAGATAGGTGTTGCGTATCAAATGGAGATTCGGGATGCGCATATCGGCTTTGGCAGGGAATCCATCGCTTGAGAACGGTACGGAAAACCCCGTACACATTGCGTTGCTGCCTATCGCTTCGGCTTGCCAACGCAGTTTGTCTTGTTCCCACACGTCGTCTTGGTCGCAAATGGCGATATAGTCGCCCGTGGCGCGGGACATGGCAGAGAAAAAATTGCCGTTGATGCCGTGGCGCCCTGACGTGTTGGCATATACTTTCATGGCGGGATTCCGTTTGGCATAGCTGTCAAGTATGGGCAGGGTGTCGTCTGTTGAGCCGTCGTCCTGTACTATCAGTTCGTAAAGGGGATAGGACTGGGACACTACGCTATCCAACTGCTCGCGCAGATAGCGTGCTCCGTTGTAGGTTGCCATCACTACGGATATCCTTAGCGTTGTGTCCTGTTCTGTCTTTTCTGCCATATATCCCGGATGTGTATATATCTCTCTGCAAATGTACGAAAAAGCTCCGCTTCCCACGCTTTTTCATCACAAAAATCCTTGTTGCACAATTGCTGCGAGTTCATTTCAAGGCTACCCTCAAAAACAGAAAGAGGGTCCGTGTCCCGATCCGAGCGTGAAGCTGCGGCCTCTCTCCAACGACAAGTGCGTAAAGTTATGGGCTTTGCGTGCGGAATCGTCAAGCGAATTGCCGAGAGCAAGGAAACAGGCGAGAGCCGTTGAAAGGCAGCATCCCGTGCCGTGGGTGTTGTGTGTGTCTATGCGGCGTGCATTAAGACGGATCAGCGAGTTTGTTTCTGAATTGAAGAACAAGTCTGACAGCGTTTGCCCTTCACCGTGTCCTCCCTTGAGATAGACAGACACGCCCCCGAACTTGCGGCTGATAACTTCCGGCATTTTTTCGGGCGGAATCTTTTCGCCCGCGAGAAGTTTTTCCGCCTCCGGCAAATTGGGCGTGATTACGCGGGCGACCTTGAGCAGTTGTTCAAAAGCCCCACCGCAGTTTCCGTTAAAGAGGCTCTTGCCGGACGTGGATGCCAGAATGGTGTCTGCCACAATGTTGGCGTGCGGCAGTAACTCCACCGTCCTGACAATTTCCGCCGCAACCTCTTCTGAGGCTAGCATGCCGACCTTTACCGCCCGTGGCGAGATGTCGTCAAGCAACACTTTGCTTTGCAAGGCTACTTGGCGTGCGGTGCAAGGCCATACCTCCGCTACTCCATGCGTGTTTTGCGCGGTAAGAGCCGTAACTACGGTTGTGGCATAGCACCCCAGATGCATGGCGACCCTGATGTCTGCCTGTAAACCTGCACCGCTACAAGGGTCGCTGCCTGCAATGGACAGAATCACAGGGCGGGAACTTTCTGTTGTCAACCGTTTCACAAGACGGAGTTTTGGAAAATGGACACAATTAATAAAACAAAAAAGCGAACTGCGATTCTTTTCCGTTTCATCGCAATTCGCCGTGTTGTTCCAGGCGGATTCGAACCACCACTGAGAGAACCAAAAACTCTAGTGCTACCATTACACCATAGAACAATCCTCTGACAGACGGTCTTTGTAGAGACTCGCCCTAAGCAATGGTGCAAAGGTAAGCATTTATTCCTATTCAAAACAATTGAGACCATGTTTTTTTGCTCTTCTGCGTTTTCATGGTTTTGGCGTTGTCTCTGTGCAACGCGGTAGTTGGAGAGAGTCCTT
>CAVHBF010000006.1:16284-19069 GCA_963634195.1 Bacteroides thetaiotaomicron
TATTTTTGCATTTGCATGAACGCGGAAAGTATAAAAAACATTGTCTTTGACTTCGGCGGAGTGATATGCGACCTTGATTCGGAAAGATGTATCGGGGAATTCCGGAAGTTAGGTTTGCCCGGCGATATTTTTCCACAGCAGTACTCGCAGTTTGAAGGCATTTTCCAAGAGATAGATCGTGGCATAATGTCTGTAGAGGAGTTCTATGGAGCTCTCCGGCGGAGAAGTTCCGCGCCGGACATAACAGACCGCCAGATACACGACGCATGGGTGAGCCTGATAGTACCCATACAGCAAGAGCGCTTTGAGGCTCTGCGACAGTTAAAGGAACGTTTCAACCTCTTCATCCTAAGCAACAGCAACGAGATTCATTGGGAGTACATCAAACAACACCGGATGGCGTATAGGGGTGAAGACACCACCCGGTGGTTCAAACACATTTTCCTTTCACACGTATTGCATCTGGAAAAGCCGGAGGCTGAGATTTTTCGGACTGTGCTTGATACAGCACGGATAAAAGCATCCGAAACGTTGTTTGTCGATGACAGCCAACCTAATCTTGACGGGGCGGCAAAACTGGGATTCCATACAATGCTGTCCAAACGGGGAGACTGGACTTCAAGGATTCTCTTGTAAAACCACTGACACTATGCAAATGATAGACGACAGTTTCGACAGTCCGGTCAGTGGTTTTTTCGTGCAGACCATAGGTTTTTTTGACGGCGTACACTGCGGTCACCAATACCTGCTCCGGCAAGTAACCGATGAAGCGGCAAGACGAGGATTGAAATCCATGGTTGTGACTTTTAGGCAGCCTCCGCGCCAAGTACTTGACCCGAAAAACAGCATTCCCCAGTTGACTACCCTGCAAGAGAAACTGTGTCTCATCGAACAGTGCGGCATTGACAGCGTGGCGTTGCTGGATTTCACTCTGGAACTTGCGGAAATGGATGCACGTCGGTATATGGAGGAAACTCTCAGGAACAGACTGCACGGCAAGGCTCTTGTGATAGGCTATGACAACCGTTTCGGGAAGAGAGACGGCAATGGATTTGCTGAATACAAACAGTACGGTGAAGAACTGGGGATTGAGATAATTCAGGCCTTGCCGTTGCCTGCCAAATACCGTCTGCAAGCCTCATCAACGGTCGTACGCAACGCTCTGGCCGAAGGGGATATCGTGACGGCAACACGTGTTTTGGGGCGACCGTATTCCATAAGTGGGACAGTGACACACGGGCAAGCCATAGGACGTGTCATCGGGTTTCCTACCGCCAATATAATACCGGACTCATCTGACAAGCTCGTTCCGAAAGCAGGGGTCTACGCCACAACAGTGACTGTCGGGAATTCTTGTTTCGGGGGAATGCTCTACATAGGGGACAGACCCAGTGTCCGCAGTTATCCGGAACCGCGCATAGAGGTAAATTTATTTGATTTCAACGAAGAAATCTACGGTTGTCATATATGTGTTGATATAATTTCACGGATACGGGATGAACAGCAGTTTGAGTCTTTGGACTTGTTGCGGGCACAACTTGCCAAGGACAAGGAACAGGCAATAAAACTTGTACGGAAATGAAAAAGGCTCTGTTCATCATTGGCTCGTATTTTATACTGCAGACGAGCATAGGATTTGCAGCCCAATTGTATGTGACAGCAACGGGGATTCGGCTGGCGGATTCCGTTCTTCTGATACCTGCCGACATTCTGCTTGTGTCGTTGTTGGCAAGTTCAATACTGACAGCCATTGCTACCATTCTGATTTGCAACAAAGGGAGAAAGGCTCCTTTCAAGGGAATGCAGGTACGCACAAGTTCCACGAAGGTATTGCTCCTCTGCATTCTGACGACAATCCCCCTCATCGCCATATCAAACGGCCTGGTCGAGATAATCGGTATCCCCGACAACATGGAAGTCGGTTTTTCTGAAATGAGTGCAGGAGTATGGGCTCTGCCTGTCATGGCTGTCATCGGTCCAGTGTCAGAGGAGATTTGCTTTCGCTATGGTGTTACTGGCGCGCTGCTCGGACAGATGCCTGCTTCGCCGGCAAAGGTCATTGTCGTTTCCGCCCTGATATTCGGTGTCATTCACATGAATCCAGCCCAGACGGTGAGTGCGTTCCTTTTGGGGCTGTATTTTGCATGGCTTTATGTCAGAACACGCAGCATCTGGCCGTCCGTACTCTGTCATGTCTGCAACAACTCCATTGCCGTGGTGACAATGCGGACGTTACCCCAAGGTGCAAGCTTTTCAGCTCTATTTCCCGCTCCAGAATACATTTATCTGGTTTTGGTAGCAGCCATTCTTGTTGCAATACCGTTGCTTTTTGCGCTTGGCAGGAAACTTGCGCCGGCTGTGCCTAACCATTAAAAGCTATATACATGAGAACAAAACAGTTAGTTGTAATTGTCGCATTCCTGCTGTGTTGTATTACACTCACGGCACAACAGATTGGCATTGCCTCATATTACGCCAAAAACATACGCAGCAAGATGGCAAACGGACAGCGTTACCACAAAGACAGCATGATGTGTGCCCACCGTGGTCATCCTTTCGGCACCTTGTTGAAAGTGACTCACTTGAAAAACCATAAAAGCGTAGTTGTGAAAGTGACCGACCGCGGCCCTTTCGGGCGTGGCAGGATTATAGACTTGTCGTGGGGGGCTGCAGAAAAACTTGGCATGATTGCCGCAGGTATCGCCAAGGTGAAGGTGGAACCGTTTACGGGAGAAATAGACTCTGAGATAGACACACACCCGAACGACTCAACAGACCTTTTGAT
>CAVHBF010000006.1:19079-29494 GCA_963634195.1 Bacteroides thetaiotaomicron
ACTATGAACTGCCTTTTCTGCCGCCCAAGCGCAGCCAAAAACCTGCTGACAGTCCAAGGAAATGAAGGCGTTGGACGGCAAGTGAGACAAGAGTGATTAGACAAAGAGCAACGGTCATTGTCATGACAGCCGTTTCCTTATCAGAGTCAGACCGTCGCGCAATGGAAGGATGACCTTTTCCACCCTTGTGTCAAGAGCTACGGCATCATTGAATTTCTTCACACCTGCCGTCTGGGGATCATTGTCGTATGCTGGGTCAATCACGTGCCCGTCCCATAGGGTGTTGTCGACCAGAATGAATCCGCCGTTGTTCAACAGCTGTAGAGCCAGTTCGTAGTATTCGGAATACTGCCGTTTGTTGCCGTCAATGAAAACAAGGTCGTAACGTTTGCCGGATTCTTCCAGCATTTCAAGTGCGTCGCCTATGTGTAGGCGGACTTTGTCTGCCCAAGGCGAGGCTTCAAGGCGAGGCCGGGTGAAATCCTCCATTTCTTCGTTGATTTCGTAGGTGTCTACAAAGCAGCCCTCTTCCAGTCCTGAAGCCATGCAAAGAGCCGAATAGCCAGAGTAGGTGCCTATCTCGAGAATCCGCTTGGGCTTTATCATCTCCACAAGCATCCTGAGCATTATTCCTTGGGCATGACCTGACGCCATCCGTGGGCGGAGAAGATAGAGGTTCGTGTCGCGATATAGCTTGTACAGGTAGGGGTGCTCCGCGTCTATGTGAGTCTCGATGTAGTCGGAAAGGTCTTGCATTAGGGGTTTACTATCGCCTCAATGGCCAAACGGTAAGAAGAAAGACCGAAACCGCAAATCACTCCCTTGCATCCTTCCGAAATCATGGACTTGTGTCTGAATTCCTCCCGCTTGTGCACGTTGGAGATGTGTACCTCTATCACGGGCGATGTTACAGCTTTGATTGCATCAAGCAGGGCAATAGAAGTATGGGTGTAGGCCCCCGCATTCAGCACAATACCGTCAAAAGAGAAGCCTGCCTCGTGTATTTTGTTTATCAGTTCTCCTTCTATGTTGCTCTGATAATACGACAGTTCCACATTGGGATACATGGCGGTCAGCCTGTCGTAGTAGTCGGTAAAGGATGATTTGCCATAAACCGCAGGTTCTCTTGTGCCCAACAAGTTCAGGTTCGGGCCGTTCAGAATAAGAATCTTCATCGTCCTATTGTTTTTCAGTGTTGTCGGCAAAAACTCTTGTCGCCTTTTCGTAACTTTGGCACAAAATTAAAAAGAAAAGTTCAGACGGTCTTCCATGTCAGTACAAATTATTGACTCTGCACGGTCGGCGGGAATCGGTATGCCGCGACAATGGGAAACGGATTATGTACGCCCGTTCTCCACCTATCTGAGGTTAGAGTGTGGGTTGTCCGTCAACACGCTGGATGCCTACACGAGAGACTTAGGGAAACTTCTTGACTTCTGTGCAACAGAGGGCATTGTGCCGCTATCCGCCAGCGTGGACGATCTCCATCGCTTTTCTTCCGCACTGCACGACATTGGACTTGACGCACGCTCTCAGGCGCGCATCCTGTCAGGCGTGCGGACTTTTTATAGGTTTTTGCTGATGACCAATCGGAGAGAGACCGATCCCAGCGAGTTGCTGGTCTCGCCCAAAATCGGACTTCATCTGCCAGAGGTGCTGTCACCGCAAGAGATAGACAAGATAGAAAACGCGGTAAGGCTTGACACGCGCGAGGGGCAACGCAACAGAGCCATAATAGAGACGTTGTACAGCTGTGGACTGCGGGTAAGCGAGCTTTGCAACTTGAAGCTTACAGACCTGTATCTTGACGAGGAATTCATCAGGGTCAAAGGCAAGGGAGCGAAAGAACGGCTTGTCCCTATTTCGGGAAAGGCAATCAAGGAACTCAGACTGTATTTCATTGACCGCAACCAATGGCGTATTCCGCTGGAGTATCAGGACTATGTATTCATCACAGTCAAGCGAAGAATCAAAAATATTGGCAGGATAATGGTTTTCCATCTTATAAAGGAACTGTGTACCAAAGCGGGCATAACCAGAAAAGTGTCTCCGCATACTTTCCGGCATTCGTTTGCCACACATCTTCTTGAAGGCGGGGCAAACCTGCGTGCCATACAGGCGATGTTGGGGCATGAAAGTATTGCCACGACAGAGATTTACACTCACGTTGACAGTGCCCGTCTGCGCGAGGAGATCCTTCTCCATCATCCGCGCAACAACCGGCACTGACGCAAAGGTGTAGCTTCTGTCGGGACTCAAAATATTAAACTCCGTTTCACTGAGAAAGGATTTTTTTCGCTAAGTTTGCACACGACAAGGTCTTTGCCTTTTCACGAGGTTACAATAACACAACATAAACACGCCTATGAAAACACCGAAACTTTTTCTGCTGATAACGTTTTGCTGCATTGCCGGTCTTATCGCAAATGCTCAAGACAGGCCTCCACAGGGAATGAGATCTCACAAGTTTGAGCCGACACTTAACGGAACATGGCAACTCTGTACTCTTTCGCCCGGAGAAGGCCGGCAACCGCAACTGACACTGCTGCCGGTGCTGAAAGTGATAGATACAGACTATAGATTCCAAAATATCGGGCTTCCGTCAGAGGGGGCTTGCTTCATACAGAAACAGGGCAAGATAGAGAAAATCTCTGACAGTACGTTTGTGGAACATCGCCTTGCCATGAGACGTGACTCTGCCATGAACGACAATACTGTATACCGTTTCAGGCTAGAGGGTCCCATGTGGCTAATGATAGACTATACGGAAACCGGCAAGCAGGAGCCGACCAGCGAACTGTGGTTGCGTGTACAGCCGCAGCGGCAAGGGGACTCTGGTCAGCATACAGGAAAACGCCCGGACTCCAGACAAAGGGAGGGGGACAAGACAGGGCGCAAGACAAAAAGCGGAACGGGTGACTATAATCCGTTTGCGAAAGAAGTCGATGGCGATGATGATTTTGAGGAATGAAGCGCATGGCTGCCGTGTGTGTCGCATAGCCCCAAAAGCCGGAGTCACTCGCATGAGTGTCTCCGGCTTTTTTTCATTGTATTCCTATTTTGTGGAATTCGGTTTCAAGGTCATCGGGAGCAATGTCGCGCGCCTTGACAACTCCGTTTTTGTCGACAAGGATATTTGCAGGCAGCCGCCGGAGTCCAAACCGCTTGACAAGAGGAGACCCGAATGCCTTTCCGTCGCATACATTGTATCCCCCGATTGTGTCTCTTCGCAATATGTGCATACACGAAGAGGTATCTGCGTCAAGACAGATGTTGAGTTGCGCCACTCTGTCGCTCATGCGGTGCATCAAATTACGCTGGCTGACAAGAGGAAACCGAAACTCGTTATCCATCGTGCTCCAAAACGTTATTAGCAAGGCTTTTCCTTTGAAAATTGTGTCGCAGACAACTTTTCCATCAACGGTATTGGTCTTGAATGGCGGCAGTTTTGTATTGGTCCTGCACTTCATCAAAGGCATGATTTCATTTTCAATCAAGCGTATATAGGAGCGGTTGGGGCGAACCTTGAGCATCAGGCCGAGAAGCTTGTTTATCTTGTCAAGGTCTGGGTTTTCCGCCTGCAGGAAGAATCTGTCAAGCAAGGCGATACTTGTCCACAGATGGGGGTTGCGGCGGATGTACTCCTCTGCTTCTTTTTTTGCCTGCGCCTCTTTCATGTTGGCTATTCTGTCATTGAAGTCGCTCAGCTCCTCGTTTTCGGCATCACCTCTCACACTGATGCGTTTCATGTTGTTCGCATCACCCCGCAATATGGTCTTTGCTCCTGGAACGGCAATAATTTGGGTCTGCATGAAATTGGGGTATTGCAAGACGATGATTGACGTGTCGGTCAGAGAACGGGTAAAGGCAAACTCTCCGTCAACAACCTTGACTGTGTCCAGCGCCCCCCACCCGGGCGATCGGCTGAAGCAAAGGAACTCCCCGCTCTGCAATCCCTTGAACTTGCCGGTGAGAGTAAAGCTCTGCTTATTGCCCGAGCACGAAGCAATAAGCAGAGCTGTCACTGTCATATATAAATATGAGAATTTCAAGTTGCGGCTACTTTTGCTGCGTAATCTCTCTGAAGGCAGCGTTGTTTCTCAGCTTGGCGAATTCAAGGTCTTTTGAGGCGTAGTCCGCCAAGGAGGAGTCAAGAGAGACGGCCGTCCTGAGATTGTTCACGGCCAAGTCCGTGTTGTTTGTCCTCGCTGCGATGATTGCTTTTATGTAGCTTGTCATTGCGTCTGGCTCTACGACGCCGTTGAGCGTAGTGGCTGCCGAGAGGTAGTCCTTGGTAAGCAGTTGGGCAAGGGCGGCACTGTTGCTTGCGTCTTTGCCAAATGACTTGACCGCCTGGGCGTAGTTGCCTTGGAGCAGGTAGAGGTTTCCCAGAGCCTCGTTTAGGCCAAGGGCATTGGATCCCTTGGAGAGTGATTGTGCGGCTTCGGTTGTCTTGCCTTCCGTCAAAGAGAGCAGTCCTCTGTTTACATTGGCCTCAGGGGCGTTGGCGTTGATGGATAGAGACTTGTCAAGCAATTGTTTTGTCTGTGCATAATCGCCGCGTTGATAAGCCAATGTGGCCAGATTGTTGTATCCTCTGTAGTCTCGGGGATAGAGTTCCGTCATCTTGCCGAGAATGTTTTCCTGTTGCTGCTCGTCTTCTGCCAGGCTTGCGGCGTAGAGCATTTCTTCCACGCTGAGTTTCGCGGGATCCTGACTGAACTGTGCCATAATCTCGTCGTCGGTACGTCCTATGAGATTGTAGCGGAGCAATATGCGCGAGCGGCGCAGTCTGGGCAGTATCTCCTTGGCAAGATCGCCGTAAGCCGCAGAGATGTTGCGTATTTGCTTCTCGCGCTCTTCGGGGTCGCTGTACATCGACAGCACGCGGATAATCACCTCTTTGTCCTGAATGTTTGACTGGGACACCAGTTGCTGGAAGCCTTCCCAGTCTTCGGCGGTATATTTTGAATCAATGTTTCCGGCGACACCTGCCTCTTTCATCTCGTTTTCCACATAGCTCTTGGTCGTCTTGCCACGTTGGTCTGCCAGCTTGGTATTGAAGTCAAGGGAGCCGTCGGGTGACGCATAGGACGATATCTCAATGCCGTCAAAGGCTTTGCGCCCCTCTTCTGCGGGAATTTGTTTGAGTGTGGCGAGGAAATCCTGCACCGATACACTGTTTATCTCTCCGGTACGTATCTTTGCCTGATTGATAAGGAACTGGATATTGGCCTCTTGCTGTCGCTGTATAGTGCGCTGGAAGTTGTCGGGAGCATAGGACATCGAGGCGCTCTTTATTGTGCGTTTTGCCAGTTCAGAAGTTGCAATGATGCCGTCGGCCACCTTTACTTCCGGTATGGACACTGATTTTTTGCCTACGGTGGCGGTGAAAGCCAGATACAGCTCGCTTTTGTGCATCGGGTCAATATAGTCGTAGGTAGTCTTCATTGTGTAGTTGCCGCCCACGCGGTATGAGATGGTCTGGTTGTTGCCAACGACTTTTTCGCCCTGAAACGTAGCTGGCTGTCCGAGGGCTTCGCCGCCTTCATAGCGCAGTACGGGGGTTACTGTCACCACAGCCTTGCGTTTCATGTATTTTTCGGGGAAAAGCCCGCTGATTGTCACAGGGACTTTGCTTGCATGGGTCTCAAGGGGAGTCGGGGTCACGGTAAAGTAATCCGGGCTCAGCGGCCCCATCTTGCTGCAAGAAGACAACACGGCGACTGCCAGTATGGCCAAGCCGAGAGTAATGTTCTTTGACATAGTTTATTACGGTTTTGTTTTTGATGGAAATTCCTTGAAGATACAAAGTTACTAATTAATTTTTTCCCCGAACAGAAAAACGGACGGCATTAACTTCCGCACGGGAACAAGCGGGAGGAGTTCCCTGCCCTTTCCCCTGCACAGGTCGTGGCCAGAAACAGACCGGCTAATGTTTGACAACGATGTCGGCACGAGCCTGCTCCCACTTTTTGCGGGCCAGATCCTGCATGTCTGTCACCGTGTCGCGTTCGTCCATGATTTCAAAGCCGAGCATTGTTTCTATGACATCTTCGAGTGTAACGATGCCGCGCATGCAGCCGTACTCGTCAATGATGACGGAGATGTGCTCCTTCTTGGCAAGCATCAGTTCAAGAATGCTTGATACGCTGGTCTCTTCCTGAAAAGAAAGGATCGGACGCACTATTTCCTTTAGTGTGGTAGAGAACTTGTCTTCGGCGAGTTTCTCAAGAATTGTCTGGCGCAACACATATCCCGTGATATATTCCTCGTTATCCCTGTATACCGGAATGCGTGAATATGTGTTGTACTCCTCCTTGGTATAGAACTCCTTGACGGATAGAGCCTCGTTTGCTGCAGTGACTACCACACTTGGAGTCATGACTTCGTGGGCGGTCACGGTTGACAACTTGATGAGGTTTTGGATCATTTTGTTTTCCTCTTTCTCAAACACGCCTTCGTCTGCTCCTACCTTGACCATGGCGCTGACTTCGTCGCGGCTTACTGACTGCGATTTGGTTTTGCCCAGGCATCTCGTCAGCCCCTCCGCCAGTATCACAAGTGGATAGGTAATGAACAGCATGACCCGTATGATGTTGGCTGCGGGAAGAGCCAGTGCCCGCCAATAGCGGTTGCCAACGGTTTTGGGGATAATCTCTGAAAAAACGAGGATGCACAGGGTCATGATGCCGCTGGCCAGCCCAATCCACTTACTGCCGAAGACCGCTCCAGCCTGTGTGCCGACTGCTGCTGCGCCCATGGTGTTGGCGATGGTGTTGAGTGACAGAATGGCACTGATCGGACGGCTCGGGTGCTTTTTCAGCTTTTTGAGGAGTGCCGCCGAACGCAGGCTCTTTCCCTCTACGCTCGCCACAAAGGTTGCGGGGGTAGACAAAAACACGGCCTCAAGCACAGAACACAGAGCCGAAATCGACAAGGCAAGGAAAAGGAACAGGAGTAATAAACCCATAAAAGACTGAAACGTAATGTTATTCGCTGCAAAAATACTTACATTTTTCAGAACAACAGCGTTTTTAGTGTAAAAGATTTTACTGCAAAACGTTTTGTAGGAAGTGAAACTTTGGTCTTGTTTGAAGAAAAGACGAGGGGAAACACAATAATTGTTAAAACGCCCCGCAGGGTTTAAACCGTAAGTAGTTTTTCCCTGTCAAACATACGAACAAACAGCAAAACAACATTTAAGGATGAAAACAAAGTGTTTTTCCCCCATGCTTATGTGCATGGCGTTGCTGGCCTGCAAGGGTCAGACAGAACAGAGAGTGGCGGCAAAAGGCACTGTAGCTGACAGGCAGTTTGCGGTGAGCGACTTCGACGAGTTGGATATCAAGTGCAAGGCAAACGTGACGGTTGAATTCGTGCAGGGAAACAGCTGTGAGGTGACTGCCCGTGCAGCCGGAGAGGTGCTGGACGATGTCAAGATGACGGTCAGGAACGGAGAACTTAACGTGAGGTACGGCAACGTGCTGCCGTCATTAGGCGGCGGGAGACCCGACATCCGTCTAACGGTCAAGGCTCCCCGCCTTAGGGAACTTTCGGCACAGGGGGTGACGGTATTCAACTGCAAGTCACTGGAACAGTTGCAGGGCTTTGAAGCGGAATTGTCGGGAAAGTCCGTCCTGAATATAGGCAGTCTCAAGTGCGGGAAACTGGAAACTGATATCAGCGGAGTCTCTTCTCTCTGCATTGAAAAGGCGGTTTGCAGCGAGGTAGACCTTGATGCCTGCGGATCTTCTACAATGAAGGGTGACTATGAGGCTGCCCGTAGCGTTGATTGCGATTTTTCGGGCAAGAGTCGGATCTCCGTGTCGGTCAAAGCTGCGGAGGTGGATATTGATGCTGGTGGTCTGTCCGATATTGCTTGCAGTGTGTCGTGCGACAGGCTGGAACTTGATCTTTCCGGCAAGTCCAACGTGGTGCTTGAGGGCAGTGCGGGCAGCGTGAGAAAAACCGTGACGGGGGCAGCCAGCCTTAGCACTGGCAGGCTGAAGACCGTGTTCTGACACTGTCTGATTCCGGCTTGGCCGGATTGGTTAAAAAACATGAAAAAGCCCGGCTTCCTAACTTTAAGCCGGGCTTTTTCTGAATATGTGGGATTATTCCCTGTCGCCTTCATGGCGCGGCGGACGCGGACCGCGGTTTTCGCGGCGTGGCCCCCTTGGACGTGCAGGTCGCTCTTCGTAGCCTTCGGGCTTAGGTATGAGCACCTTGTGCGAGAGCCTGAACTTGCCGGTCTTGTCATTTACTTCAAGGAGCTTCACCTCTATGGTGTCACCCTCCTTGAGTCCGGCTTCTTCCACCGTCTCCAGACGTTTCCAGTCTATCTCGCTTATGTGGAGAAGACCTTCGCGCCCGGGCATGAATTCCACGAAGCAGCCGTATGGCATGACGCTCGTTATCTTGGCGTTGTAGACTTCGCCGACTTCCGGTATGGCCACGATAGCCTTGATTTTGGCCACAGCGGCATCAATGCTTGCCTTGTCGGGTGCGCTGACCTGTACTTTGCCCACGCCGTCTTCCTCGTCTATGGTGATGGTCGTCCCTGTGTCTTCCTGCATACCCTGTATTATCTTGCCGCCGGGACCTATCACGGCCCCGATGAACTCCTTGGGTATCTCAAACGCCACGATGCGCGGCACGTGTGGCTTGAGGTCGGCGCGCGGCTCGGCGATGGTTTCGGTTATCTTTCCAAGAATGTATTCCCTGCCGGCTTTGGCCTGCATGAGGGCTTTCTCGAGTATTTCGTATGACAGCCCGTCGCACTTGATATCCATCTGCGTGGCGGTGAGTCCGTTGACTGTACCAGTGGTCTTGAAGTCCATGTCGCCCAAATGGTCCTCGTCACCGAGGATGTCGCTGAGCACGGCATATTTGTCTTCACCGGGGTTCTTGATGAGTCCCATGGCGATGCCGCTGACAGGGCGTTTGATGGGAACTCCCGCATCCATGAGAGCGAGTGTTCCGGCGCATACCGTGGCCATTGACGAAGAACCGTTAGACTCAAGAATCTGTGACACAAGGCGCACTGTGTAGTGGAAATCAGAGGGAATCATGTCCTTGAGGGCGCGCCATGCAAGGTGTCCGTGACCGATCTCGCGGCGTCCTACGCCACGCTGTGCCTTCGCTTCGCCCGTGCAGAACGGGGGAAAATTGTAGTGCAGCAGGAATTTCATGTAGCTCTTGTCGAGGACATCGTCAACCAGCTTCTCATCGAGCTTGGTGCCGAGCGTGCAGGTTGAGATGGACTGTGTTTCGCCACGCGTGAAAATCGCACTTCCGTGGGGCATTGGCAGCGGCTCTGTCTCGCACCAAATGGGACGAATGTCAGTTGTCTTGCGCCCGTCAAGGCGTATGCCCTCGTCAAGTACGCAGCGGCGCATGGCATCGCGCTCTACATCGTTATAGTAGCGGTCAATCAGCGTGTTCTTCTCCTCGAGTTCCTCGGGGGTAAGACCGGCGTTTCGCTCCGCGTAGGCAACCTTGAAATCTTCGCGTATCTTTTCAAAAGCTTCTGCGCGGGCGTGTTTCTCCAGAGCCTGCTTTGTCACATCGTAGGCTGGCTGGTAGCAGGTCTCCCTGAGCTGTTGGCGGAGGTCTTCATCGTTGACCTCGTGACAGTACTCGCGCTTCACGTCTGTACCGAGTTCTTTGGAAAGTTCCGTCTGCAGGTCGCACATGGGCTTGATGGCTTCATGGGCGGCTTTGAGGGCTTCAAGCAACGCGCTTTCCGGCACCTCTTTCATCTCTCCCTCCACCATCATGATATTGTCGCGGGTGGCGGCTACCATAAGGTCCATGTCAGCCTCTTTCATCTGCTGTGAGGTGGGGTCGATGATGTATTCCCCGTTGACGCGTGCAACGCGCACTTCGGAGATGGGTGTCTCAAACGGGATGTCAGAGCAGGCCAGTGCCGCACTGGCGGCAAAGCCCGCAAGGGCATCAGGCAGATCTACGCCATCAGCGCTGAGGAGCATGATATTGACGAAAACCTCTGCATGGTAGTTGCTCGGAAAGAGCGGGCGCAAGGCGCGGTCTACCAAACGGGAGGTCAAAATTTCATTGTCTGACGGGCGGCCCTCACGTTTTGTGAAACCGCCGGGGAAACGCCCTGCGGCAGCATACTGCTCGCGGTAGTCACACTGCAGGGGCATAAAGTCTGTTCCGGGTACTGCATCCTTGGCTGCGCAGACGGTTGCGAGCAGTACGGTCTTGCCCATACGCAACACTGCCGAGCCGTCAGCCTGTTTCGCCAATTTGCCTGTCTCGATGGAGATTTCGCGTCCGTCAGGCAATTGGACTGTCTTCGTAATAATGTTCATCTAAATAAAAATTAAATACCTTTTTCTTACAATCGTCTGAAAATCGTGCAAATGTACCTCTTTTTGTTTGAATCC
>CAVHBF010000007.1:0-27283 GCA_963634195.1 Bacteroides thetaiotaomicron
GCACATATTGTTATGGGGTTGCAGCCCCGAGGGATCTTCGCGCACGGGAATCACGATGGGGTTGTCGTCGTAACCGTCCAGAAGATGGAGATCCACGAAGCCCGACACCTCTGTGGAGGTCTCGCCGAGCCACCCGCAATACTGGAACATGGCACTCACAACCCTTATGTAGTTTATTTCCTCCAGATCTACATGTCTGCCGTTTTCGTCCACGGCCCAGTCTATGTCAAAGGTGGAGTAGTCATCGGTGTTCAGCGACGCGTCCACATACCCGTAGGAGTCTTTAGCGTAGCGGTATTGCACCCAGTATGTGCCGTTGCCAGACTGGTCAATGGCATTGTTGGGGAGTTTTCCGCCCGCAAAGGTCAGCGAGTCCGCATTTTCCCACAACGGCCAGTAGGTTTGTTTGTGAAACGAGTTTTTCATGTGGTAGCCGGTCGAGTCGCGACGTGTTCCGTTCTTGTCCGTCCATGAAGCCCGCCAGCGCAGATAGTTGTCATACAGGGAAAACGGCTGGTTGTGTGAGCCTGTTTCCGCATCCGGCTTGTAGTAGGTGATGGAGAAGTCATGGATTTCGGTGGTATAGTATTCCGAGCCGGCCAGTTCGTACCACGTACACGTCTCCGGGGTGTCCCCCACCCCTACATACACGATTCCCGGCTCGAAGCTGCCGCCTATGGTTTCGCTGCCGTATACGGGATCGGCGGCGGCGTAAAACCCGTTGCCCTTTATGCGGAGGTCCGAACCGGGTTTGTTCTGCACAGGGTGATCGAACTTGACAGTGATATACCCGCCATACGTGCCGAGATGGATCAGTTCCCCGTCGGCAAGGCTTTCGGTCGCCCTGCGGCATATTTCCTCATGGGTCGTTTCGCTGTCGGCTTCCGGCAGGGTGTTCACGAACTGTCCCGGAGCGGGATGCAGTTCCACCACTGTGACCTGTTGCGACTGTGCGGACATTCCGGCTGCGGCAGCGAGCATAAGGAGCGTGAGAATCTGTTTCATTGCAATCTGCGTGTTATTCATATACCGGCAGCGCAAGCATGTGCGCCGGATTTATGTATACTTTCTTGGGGCTGAAGAGTTCCGTACCGTCTTTGGAGTAGCCATAGAGATAGCCTGCCGTGGCATAGCTCTTGGCATCGGTGAAATAGATGTTGCCGCTGTACGGGGAGACATACAGCTCGTATGGAGAGGTCAGTGCCTCAATCTTCTTCGTTACGGCATCGGTGTATATTCCTTTTGTGATGTCAAGGGTACTTGGATTGATTGTGTTGATGAAATATTTGTATTCCCCGGTATAGTAGGAATACTTTGAGCCGACTGTATAGAACAGCGCGCCGTCCGTGGTGTTGTATGTGCAGGGGAAGTCAAGCACTTCAAAGGTGTCGTCTTCACAGTCAAGGATTACCGTCCGGGGCTCCACGTCATAATAGTCGCCGCAGGAATTGATGCACAGGTACTGTCCCGCCTGCGACACTTCGCCGTAGAGATTGATGCAACCCGTATCGATATTGCGCAGCAGTGTCATTGTCTCGCTGTCGACAACCGACACCGTCGTCTCGTAGTCGTGGCTCTCGCTGAAAGCATACCCCCCGGTGTTGGCCACATACAGCCGGCCGTCGTACAGGCGCACCCCCTCGGGCTCCCACCCCACTTCGCAAGTGGCCACCACATCCTTTGTCTGCAGGTCTATCTTTGCCACGTAGCCCTTGGTGAAAGTCTGCTTGCCGCATTTGTGGGCGTATGACGTGACGTAGAGATAGTGCCCGTCGCTGCACATGCGCCGGTTGTTGGGCACGTTTTCCGTAGCTCCGCAGGCTGTGCCGTCAGGGCGTATGTACTGGATTATGTTCGACCAGTTCACGGCTATGACTATAAGCGTGTCGTTGACCTGCAGGATGTCGTTGGGGGTGTCCCCGAGTTTTATGCCGTTGACCGCACGGAACCACTTGTTGGTCATTTCGCCCGTAGCCCCGTTGTAGAACGACAGTTGTCCGTTGTCTGACTGCCAGTTGCCCTCATTGCATATGATGAGGTTCTCATAGGCCAACACGGGAGAGACGATCCTGTTGTACAGGGCGGTGATGTCTGCGGAGTTTACCGTTCCGTCCCGGTTGACGTCAGCGGCAGACTCGTCGGTGCCCGATGCTTCGCCGAGAACAATATAGTTGTATACAGCGACAACATCTGCCGAATTTACCGTTCCGTCCCGGTTGACGTCGGCCACAGCCGCACCCGTGCCGTCACTCACGGTTGTCTGGGCATTGCAGACCAAGGGGGCGGGTGCGGACACGCAGCAGAGCAAAATTGTCATTAACCGTTTTTTCATCTCGACAAGTCTGTGTTGCACTTACATTTTGTATCTGAAAGTCACGGCAAACCTCCGGCCTGGCATCGGCCACCGCTGTATCATTTCGTAGCGTTTGTCAAACACGTTCTGACATTCGCCTTCCACCGTGTAATGCCCCATGAAACTGTAGCACACCTTCATGTCTGTGCAGTTGTAGGCCGCCAAGGGGTCTTCAATGGCGTTTTCGGCTGTCCAGTACCTTTTGTCCACAAACATATGGCTCACCGAAGCCTGCCATCCCTTGTGGGTGAAGGTATAGACTGCGGTGGCAGACCACCGGGGGCTGTAGGCGATGTAGTCATTGTAGGAATCCTCGTTGCGGTCAGTGCGGTTGCGGTCATCCTGGAACGTGGCGGAGACCAGGAGGGCATGGGCTCTGCAGCGGGCGTTTGCCGTGACATTGGCACCGAGACACCCCGTATAGCCGTAGTTGAGCATGGTCCACTGGTAAGACCCTTTCAGCGGCAGGCATACAATGCGGTCTTCCACACGGTTGCAGTACAGGTCAGCCTGAATGTCTAACCACCTGTCCTTGTAGGCAGCCCCCACGTCAAACTGCTTCGTGTACTCGGGCTTAAGGTTGCGGTTTCCGACGAGTGTATAGTACAGGTCGTTGAGCGTGGGAGCGCGGAACACGCTCTTGTAGAACGTCCTGAGAGTCCAGCGGCCTGCGGTGTACGAGGCAAGGGCGTTCCACGTGAACCTGCGGAGCGGTTCTCCCTGTCCCCGGGTATGGTCTTTTATGTTTGTGTACAGGCCGCTCACACTGGCATTGATTCCCCTGCGGTTGTAGAAAGCCGATACCGACGTTTTGTTGTCAAGACGGTACACATACCTGAACTTGCGCACGTCGGTCATCAGATCCGACCACCGCAGGTCTGTCGACACCGACACGCCGAAACCGCCCCTGCCGTAGGAGCCCGCCACGGCACCGTACATGTCCTGCTGGTGATACCTGTTGTTGGCATGTACGGAGATGTTTTCCGGATAGTCGGAGCGGTAGTGCAGGAAATCGTTTGTGTATTTCGCGATTCCCCTCAGCCCGAGATCCCCGAAACGGTTTCGGTATGTCAGCTGCGAGAAGAAATTGCGGTCCCACTCCCTGCCCACGTCGGTGTAGGTGTCCGAAAGCCGCCTGACAACGCCCCCCGGCAACCCGCGCACGGAATTGAAATAGTAGGTATGCCACTGGAAGCCCCTCCAGAAAGCGCAGCCCTCGACGCGGAACATCGTGATGTCGGAATTGCGCCTGGTGCCCGTGGTGTCTTCGTACTGGGTGTGGTAGCTGAAAGGGTAGTCGCCTCTCGAATGCGTATAGGTCGCGTCGATGAAGCCCCATCTTCTGTAACTCAGTGTGGCAGCCGCCTTGTGAGTGCCAAACGAGCCGTTCTGGTACGACACCGTCACACCCGTGGAATCGGGGCGGCGTGTCTGCAGGTAGACCGTAGCGGCCGAGGCGTATTCCGTTGCCGTCATGAGCATTTCGGTCTTGTTGGCGTTGAAAAGCGAGACGCTCTCCAATGTCGACAGCGAGAATTTCCCGAGATCCACGGTGCCGTTCTGCACATTGGTTATCCGCACTCCGTCAAGGTAGACCCCGACGTGTTGCGATCCCAGCGAACGCACGTTGACTGTTTTCTGTCCGCCCAGTCCGCCATAGTCCTTTATCTGCACTCCTGCCATATACTTCAAAGCATCCGCCACCGAATTGGACGGTAAGGCCGCTATCTGATCGCCGGAAATGATCTGGCGCGGCATAGTCTCCGGTTCCACCCTACCCCTTATGACCACTCCTTTTATGTTGTTCACATTACGTGCGGAGTCCGTGCCGGGCCGTAGCGTCTGGGCACGCAACCCTGTTACGCCAAAAGCCACACCAATGACCAAAAAGAGAAATAGACTGAGCACAAAACTCTTTCCGCCATCCGACATCTCAACCTGTTCTTTCCAATGCCCGTAATCCCGCAGGCATCCAATTGTTACTATAGCTAATGGCAGGTCTTCTGACTTAGTCCTTGTGACAGCACGGTCTTCCCAAACATCAGCAACGCCTTGCGGAGCAAGACTTTGCCCATTCAGTGACACTGTTGGCTGCACGAAAAAAGAACTCACAGCTACGGGTATAGTTGCAGATTTCCACTGCATTCCCATCTTAGCTCCACGTCCCACGCGCAAGACGGAGAGTGGAGAACCAATCGCTCGTGCAAAGGTACTACTTGTTGCCCGACAAAACAAAAGAAAAACAGGAAAAAAACAAAGACACCCCAAAATACGGGATTTTTCATCCGTATTTTGGGGCGCGGTTGGAGATATGCAAACGCGAAACGCCAGAAACGCTACGGCATCCGCAACTTGCCTCCCTCTACAACAAAGGATGTCTCAGTGTCAGGAGAAAGATAGGTGCATACCCTGCGCTTGTCCGTCCAGACCATATTGGAGTCAAACAGCTTCAGGGAATATGTGCCGTCGGCCAGCGAAGACACGTCCATATAGACCGTCAGCACGGGTCCGGTCGTGCCTTTGAAGTTTTCGCTCAGCGGCGACACCACCATGGCCATCAGTGACTGGCGGTGCTGCTTTGCGCCCCAGAACATCATGACCTGATGCTGCTGCGTCCACCGTGTGGTACGCGAAAAGAGATACGACTTGCCGTCGCTGTCCTTGCAGAACACGTCCGCCGAGTCCGACACCTGCAGATAGCACTGCACGCAGGTGACGGGTACGGAGGGATTGTCCATATACACCTCTACGGGAACGCGCTTCGGGTCTTCCGCGCCGGCGATTCTGACCGTCAGTACATTGTCGCTTGAGTCCACCACGCTCTTCAGGCTGTCGGCAACCGACGGCATGCAGGCGGACACCAGCAGCAACAGCACCAGCAGTTTTTTCATCATTCGGCTTTTTTTGCGGTACGGCGGCTGCGGGTCTTCTTCTCCTTCTCTTCCACGTGGACACTCTCCACCCCGGCAAGTTCCGGGTCAATGAGAATACGGCCGCAATATTCGCACACTATCACCTTTTTGTGCATGCGCACGTCAAGCTGGCGCTGTGGCGGAATCTTGTTGAAGCAGCCGCCGCAGGCGTCACGTTGCACGCAGACTATTCCCAGACCGTTGTGGCTGTTCTTGCGGATGCGCTTGAACGAGGAAAGCAGCCTGTAGTCAAGGGTTGTCTCAAGGGCTTTGGCCTCGTCCCTGAGGTTGTCTTCCTCTGCCTTGGTCTCTGCCACGATTTCCTCAAGTTCGGATTTCTTGGCCTCAAGGTCTGCCGTGCGTTCGTCGCGCAGCGTCACGCTGTCCTCAAGGTTTTTCTCACAGGCGGCCTTTGCCTCTGAGGCCTCGCGGATGCGCTTGTTGCGGAGCTGGATCTCGAGTTCCTGAAACTCTATCTCCTTGTTCAGCGCATCATATTCACGGTTGTTGCGCACATCATCGATATGCGACTGGCAACGTTCAACGGCGGCCTGGGCCTTTTGTTTTTCCTCGTCCCAGCGGCTGATGTCAGCATCGGCTTTCTGGATTTCCTCCTGAATGCGCGCCACGCGCGCACCGAGACCCTCGATTTCGTCCTCGAGATCCTGCACCTCAAGAGGCAGCTCTCCGCGGAGAATACGTATTTCGTCTATCTTTGACAAAATTGTCTGATACTTGTAGAGACTTTTCAGTTTCTGCTCTACGGAAACGTCTGACGCTGTTGTTTTCTTTATTTCTTTTACCATATCAAAAAAGAAGTTTTTCTGTTATATGTATAATATGGGATTTGTATTGCATTCGGTTATCGCTGCATTGACTCCGGGAAGATTCGCCTCGACCAGGCGTTTCATCAGTTCCATGGTGAACCGTTCGCTCTGGTAGTGTCCTGTGACTATTATCTGGATCTGCTGCTCGTGTCCGAAATAGCGGTGATAATGCATTTCGCCGGTAACGAACGCATCCGCACCTTTCGCCACGGCTGCGGACAATAGAAAATCGCCAGCCCCGCCGCACAGGGCCACACGTTCCACGGGACGCGCCAGCAGTTCGTTGCACATGGCTGTTTCCACCCCGAAAGTCTCTTTCACCTTGCGCACGAAGTCCCCGGCCGTGACGGGAGCGGCGAACCGGGCTATCACGCCGCTTCCGCCGCCGCGCTCGTTGGACTGGAGGTATTCCGCCTCTGCCAGCCCCAGGCGCGATGCCATCTCGAAACTCACGCCGCCCATGGCATTGTCAAGATTGGTGTGTGCCGCATAGACGGTGATGTCGCGCTTGACTGCCGTCCTCACGCAACGCTCCACATAACTGCCGTTGCCCACCTGCCGCAGTGGGTTGAACAACAGCGGATGGTGTGCGACGACGAGGTTGCAGCCTTTGGCCGCGGCTTCGTCAAGCACCGCTTCCGTGACGTCCAGACACAATAAAACCCCTGAAACTTCCGCCTCTGTCAACCCTACTTGCAGACCGGCATTGTCATAGCCGTCCTGCAAGGGCAGAGGCGCGAACTGTTCAAGGGTACCGATGACATCCTTAATTTTCACGCCTTGTGAATTTGTATCTTTTGTTCCGTGCAAAATTAGCGTTTTTTCATGACATACGGCTCTTTGCGGCAAAAAAAACGTCCGCACCGCCGTCGGATTGCCCGCACCCCGGCAAGACAAAGGAAAAATTTGCTTCTTTTCCTTCACTTTGTCTTCGGTTTGCACTATCTTTGCCCATTGAATAACGTATAATGGGACTGTTCAACAAGAAAGAAACGCCCGTCATTGCCGATGTGGCCAAATGGCCGGGTATGGATAATTCCATGCAACAGACGCTCTCCGCCGCACATACCGAGCGCGTCGGCGACTGTATGCCGGCCGAATGGTTCCCGCAGTATGCAGTGCAGGTCACTTGGCCTGACGAAAACACGGACTGGAAACCGTGGATTGGCGAGGTGACGGAGTGTTATCTCCGACTGGCATACGAAATAAGTGTCACCGAACGCCTTCTGGTCATCTGCTCAGACCCGGACAGGCTCATGGACACGCTCAGGGAAAAGCTTCCGCAAAGAGCTCTTGACAACATCACCCTCTTCGCCTGCCCGTTCAACGACACGTGGGTCAGGGACTACGGGCCTGTCACCGTGTTCGAGGACGGCGGCTACCGGCTTCTTGACTTCAAGTTCAACGGATGGGGTGGCAAGTTCCACGCCGATGATGACAACGCCGTGAACAAAGCCGTATGTCGGCAGCACCTGCTTCGGGGTGAATACCGTGATATGCAGGATTTCGTTCTGGAAGGCGGAAGCATAGAGAGCGACGGGCAGGGCACGCTGCTCACCACAAGCCGCTGCCTGCTCAACCCTAACCGCAACCCGCGTCTCGGCAAGGAGGAGATTGAAGCGTTCCTGCTCAAGGCTCTCAAGTCGCGGCAACTGCTGTGGCTTGACCACGGCTATCTGGAGGGCGACGACACCGACAGTCACATCGACACTCTGGCGCGCCTCTGTCCCGGCAACACCATTGCATACGTGAAATGCAC
This sequence comes from Bacteroides thetaiotaomicron, assembly GCA_963634195.1. Lineage (GTDB taxonomy): Bacteria > Bacteroidota > Bacteroidia > Bacteroidales > Bacteroidaceae > UBA6382. The sequence goes on from CAVHBF010000007.1 coordinate 7,852, forward strand.
CGACACCAAGGACGGGCACTATGGGGAACTGCTCCGGATGGAACAGCAGTTGCAGACTTTCCGGACAGCACAGGGCGAACCGTTCCGCCTTGTCGCACTGCCCATGGCCCCCGAACTCCGCGATGCCGACGGCATGAGACTGCCGACCACATACGCCAACTATCTCGTGATGAACCGCCGCCGCATTCTCATGCCCACCTACGGTGACTCTCTCCTCGATGCCATGGCGGCACAGGCCGTTGAAACGGCGTTCCAGGGCTACAGCGTCACCGGGATAGACTGCCGGGTTCTGGTGAAACAGCACGGATCGCTCCACTGCTCCACGATGCAGTGTTACTAAGCATACGCGATGAAGGAAAAGAAACTTGACATAGGCATAATACAGCAGCACAATACCGCTGACACCGACGGCAACGTCTCGCGGCTGGAGTCCAAGATCAAAAGCCTCGCCGCAGGGGGGGCGCAACTGGTTGTGCTGCAGGAGCTCCACAACGGTCTCTATTTCTGCCAGACGGAGGATGTCGGGATCTTTGATCTGGCGAACCCCGTTCCCGGACCGGACACACGGAGGTTTTCCGCCATTGCCCGGGAAGCCGGCGTAGTGCTGGTCACCTCGCTGTTCGAACGCCGTGCAGCAGGGCTTTACCACAATACCGCAGTGGTTTTCGACTCCGACGGGAGTATCTGCGGCAAATACCGCAAGATGCACATTCCCGACGACCCCGGCTACTACGAGAAATTCTATTTCACGCCGGGCGACACCGGTTTCAGACCCGTTGACACAAGCGTGGGCCGGATAGGCGTACAGGTCTGCTGGGACCAGTGGTTCCCCGAGGGGGCACGGCTCATGGCACTCGGAGGCGCAGACCTGCTTGTCTACCCCACCGCTATAGGCTACGACCCCAACGACAGCAAGGAGGAGAAAGAACGGCAGCGCGAGGCGTGGACTACGGTGCAGCGCGGTCACGCCGTGGCCAACGGGTTGCCGGTCATTGCGGTCAACAGGGTTGGCTTCGAGCCTCGTCCGCAAGCCGTGCGGCCGTCTGACGGCATAGAATTCTGGGGCAGCAGTTTCGTTGCCGGTCCCCAGGGCGAACTGCTCTGGCGCGCCCCGGACGACAGGGAGGCCGAACGGATAGTGACCGTTGACCTTGCGCGCAGCGAGGAGGTGCGCCGCTGGTGGCCGTTCCTGCGCGACCGCCGTACGGAAGAATACGGCAGTCTCGGCAAGAGGTTTGCGGACTGACACGGGAACACGTACAGTGATGCATATGCAGAAAATCCAAGCAACATAATATTAACCACACAACAAAACAATCTACATCATGAAGAATTTTCTGAGATTTTCATTCTTTACGGTGGCACTCCTCATCGCGGGCAGTGTGATGGCTGCAGACTACTCCGGGCTCTACAGGCTCAAGAGCCATTACAGCCGCTATGCGCAGGAAAACGCCACTACCCATGCCATGAGCACAGCAGGCTCTGTCATCGCCAACGACCTGAAACAGCTCTGGATTATCGAGAAAAACGGGACCAAGTACACCGTCCGCAACGCCAATTCCGGACGCTACATCCCGTCTTCGGGCGGGTTGGACGCGGCTCTTGTCACCGTGACTGACCCCACCGACATGTATATCAAGACTTCGGCCGCCAGCGACGAGTATCTTACCATAAGCTGGGAATCGGATTACTCGGGCACCAGCTGCCTCCACGACAACAGGAACCACAGCGTTGTGAAATGGTACGCCAACAAGGCAACCAACGACAACCCCAACTCCGACTGGCAGTTGGAGGAGGTCACGGACGTTGATGCCGCTACCATACGCCAGCACCTCGGCGAGGTTACCGGCATCGCTACCGAGATAACCTCCGGCTACTACCGCTTCGTCTCTGTGGCCTGCCCGGGCTACTCCATGGCGGAAAACACCGACGCGGCAAACGTAGTCGCAAAGGAAACCAGAGACAACGACTATACACAATGCTGGAAACTCACTGTCAGCGACGATGGCATCAAGATACAAAACGCCATTTCCAACAGCTATTTGCGCAACAACATCGCCAACAACATTCAGATCCGCACAACCGATACTGACGAAAACAACCTGTTCACCGCAACGGCCTCAGACCTTTCCAAATGGGAACCGGCCTTTACCTTCAAGGGACGTTACACGGGCTTTGCCTGCAACTCCTCCACCTACAAGGTCATGGGCGGGCTGCCGAGCGTGGTCAATTCTGCGTGGAAGCTCGTCAGGATGGACGTGGACCAGCAGACCCTTGACCAGGCACGCGCGGAACTTATGGACGTGATCGACATAACCAAAAACGCCACTGCCTACAACACCAAACTTCAGACTTTCTTCAAGGATTACGCCTGCACCGTCCTGCGCGACGAATACGCCGCCATGAGCGAAAGCGACCTGCGCGCCGCCATGGAGGCAGAGGGACTGCCGCTCACGCTGCGCGACATGGCCGTTTGTGTGCTTACCGACAAGTGGGATGCCGACGAGAAGCGGAGCAAATACACCAAGATGTTCCGCATCCAGGATGTCCAGATATACTCCGACAACAGCGCGTGGAAGAACATCACCAAGGTGGGACCGTGGGCCGAACTCATCAACCCGACCGGCATACAGGGCAAATCCGGCGACGTGGTGTTCATCTTCGCCGACAATGTGCCCCTGGACAACGACGCCACGCTCAAGGCACAGCTTGCCTACGACACGCAATACCGCAACAAGGGCACGCTGACGCTCAAGCAGGGTCTCAACATCTGGACTCTGCCCGAAGACGGCGAAATCTTCATAGGCTACACGCTCACCAACACCAACCGCTACCTCAACGAATATCCCGATATCCGCATACACATCGAGAGGGGCACGGTCAACGGATACTGGGACATGAGCCGCGGCATGACCAACGCCGACTGGAAATGGCTCAAGGAAAACATGTTTGAGGGAGAATTCCTCCACGTCAAGGGCAACAGCACCGTGCTCAACCTGCTGCGCAGCAAGGTGGTCGGGGCTACCGATGTCACCAACATCATGAAAGGCTGGGACTACAGCTTTGAAAAGCTTGAGTACCTCATAGGAAACGACGGACAGTGGGACGGTCGCTACCGCCCCGTCACAAACCCGCGCCACTCCTACAAGGACAACCCCAACTGGGCCAGCTACGCCGGGTCCAACCACCCGGAGATTTCCTCAACCTACCTCTTCAACTATGACAATTTCTACGAGGGCAATGTCTGGGAAATTCTTCACGAACTCGGACACGGACACCAGTATCCAATCAACATTGCCGGCACCACGGAGATAACCAACAACTCCCTGTCGCAGATGGTAAGCTACATGATGGGACGCTGCTACAGCCGCGGCGACGGAACGGAAAAGCTCATGCAGCTATTCAACTACGAGACCGAAGGCTTCAGGGGATGGAGCTGGACTGACTACACACGCAGCGCCAAACCGTTCTACGACGCGTCGCTCCATGTGGGCAACCACCTGTTCTACCAGCTCTACCTCTATTTCGAGGTGATGGGCAAGTGCCCCAACTTCATGCCACGCCTCTGCGACGAGCTGCGCGCCAACCCTATCGTCACCGGAAGCAGCGTCAACAACCCCACCTACTACTACAACGACTACTGGCGTTTGGCCAAGGCCTGCGCAAAGGTTTCGCAGACCGACCTCTGGGAATTCTTTGAAGCATACGGCTTCTGGAAATACTACGACGAGGTTATCTCCACACGCGATGAAGACGACTCCGAGCAGGCCAAGCAGAATGCCATACGCTTCATAGGCGACTACGGGGGCTACTACATGAAGATGCCCGTGCGCGGCAACAGCGACGACGAGAAGCGTATGCAGGAACTCAAGGACTACATGCACTCCATGCCCAACAAGGCCTCCAACATATTGTTCCTCGACGACCGCATCAACACCTCGTTCGTAAGGTCTGACTGCTTCGTGGCGTCTGTAAACCGCAAGCTCGTGGGCAAACCGCTGCTCCACTACTGGACTCTCCCCTCGCAGGGCGATTTCGGTCACTACACCAACTTTGACGGCAAAGACCGCTCCGCCAACCTCGGCTATACCATTGCCGCCGAAGAGGACTCCGTCACCATGGAGACAAGTTCGGGCGGCGACACCAACTACAAGGTCTACGGACGCACCGTCACCATGCAGGGCTCCGGCATTCTCGGCATCAAGATCTACAACAGCGATGGCGAACTCTGCCACATTGCCAACACCCGCAAGTTCATCGTGCCCGATGAAATAGCTACCGGCCTTGAAAACGGTTCATACAAGCTGCATGTGGCCGTACTGGCCGGCGAAGACGTGCAGCTCGGAGCCAACGGCAAGCCCACTGGCATAGAGGCTGTGGAGAGCGAAGCCGAACAGGATGACGACGCTCCCGTTCGCGATCTTCAGGGACGCATCGTCACCCAGACCATACCCGGAAGCATCTACATCAAGGGCAAGACCAAGTTCATTGCCAGATAATCCGCTTGCGCACTGTCTGCGCATCCAAGGGCAAGGCGGCAAGACCCGGACAAACGGTCTTGCCGCCTTGTCTTTGACTATCTTTGATGCCGTCAAAAGCGGTCTGCAAACCGGTCTTTGTTGCGCTGAAACACGTCAGGGCGCATTACAGACGGACAACATCAATATATATAATGAGACACAGAATATTTTACCCCCCCCACCTCCTGCTGATTGTGCTGCTGGGGTGGTGTGCGTGTCCGCAACTGCGGACCACCGACTTTACCGTTGACGGTATCAAGTATCTCGTCAACTCCGACGGCCAGAGCGTTACTGTCACCTACCCTACAGACGCAGAACCCTCCGCGTCAAACCCCAACACCTATACGGGCGACATCGTCATTCCCGAGAGTGTGGCCTACGATGGCTCTGACTACAAGGTCACGGCCATCGGCAAAGCCGCCAGCGTTCCCGTAAAGGGGGAGAGCGACACCGAAGCCCGCTCGCGCGAGTTCTGGGGCGGCTCCGTCATTGACGGGCAGGACAGCGGGGAAGAGGAAACCACAGGTCTCTGGTTCTGACAGCGGCGGGAGATTCTGCAATGTTTGCATCATGAAACAGCAATTTTTTTCGGGAAAACACAAAAAACGGTGGCACTTTAACGCGTTGGTGAAAATTTCTTCTTATATTTGCCACAGTGTTTCGGAAAACAGACAACGGTTGTTTCCGCACAGGCTTCCACGGACACAATACACTTATCCTCTAATAACAACAAAAAACTTTACACCATGAAACAGACCTGTTATTTGTTGGCATCCGTGCTTATGGCGTTCATGAGCGCGGGCAGTGCCGAAGCGGCGGCGGGGGATGTCATAACATCGCTCTCCGACCTGAGCAACAGCAAGTGCTACACTATCACCACCGAGCGCGGCCAGATGGTGGCCAACGCATCGAAAACAGCAGTGTGCTCTTCGCTCACGCATGGTGCAGCAACCGGTTCGGCAAGCACCGACGCAGCCGACGGTCAGTGGGCGATACTCAAATTGGACGACAATGGCTACTACCTGTTCAACGTGGGAACGAGGCTGTTCCTCAAGTCAACCTGCCTGTTCAACGCCAACGTCGGGGAACTCGGCGACGCCCTCACAGTGCAGGCGGCAACATCACCCAACGGTAACTACATGTTCAAAATCACGTCGGGCACCAACACGCTGAACAACGACGACTATGGCAATATCGTGCTCAACAGCTGGAATACAGAGGATGCCGGCAACCTCATCACGATAACAGAGGCCGGCGATTTTGACGCCACCATTTTCAACTCCCCGTTGACTCTCACCTACGATTACTACGTCGACAACCAGAAGATATACTCCGACACCAAAACCACGTTCCCGACTCAGGCATATCCAGTCCCCACAAAGCCGGACTATACGGAATGTGACACCCCTGCCGGCACGGCACAGGCATCCGACAACGGCAAGACCTTCAACATCCCCGTCACCATTGCGTCTTCTTTCCCGTTCAAGTACAGTGCGGAAGGCACGGAATGGAGCGACCTCTTCTGGTATCGCCTGAAAATCAACAACAAATATATTGTTTACGACGAGAGTGTCACTACGGATAAATGCAATCTGTTAACCGATGCGACAACGGCCGTCAACGACAAAATTGCTTTCGCTTTTATCGGTGATCCCTACAACGGATTCCGCATCGTGAACTACACGAAGGGGGAAAGCTACACGCTGTCGAACAGCAACAACCCGTATGACGGAAACACCGGCGGCTCCACGTTCCCCACGATGAAATTGCGCTCTGGCCTCACCGTAGGCACGACGAAAGGCAACGACGTGGAAAAATATTATGTGGCAAAGGCTACCTCTACTGCGTTTTTCGTGCAGATGAACACATTCGATGGCGACAATCAGAACACATACGTCAGAATGAACAACAGAGGCGCGCTGGCTTTCTGGAATTTCGGCTCAGGAGCGGGCTCGTATTTTACCGTTGAACGGGTAGTACCACCGGGAGAAACTGTCTCTTCATTGGACAAGATAGTGCAGGGACAGGCATACACCATCACGGCTGCCGGATTGCGCGGTTCGTTCATTTACACAGCCAACGGACTTAGTTCAACACAGAGTACAGGCACTGCGGTTGACATGACAGACAAAAACCAGCAGTTCCTGTTTGTAAAACACGAGGAGACATATTATTTGTACAGCGTTGGAGCGGGAGCGTTCATCAACGTCACCGGAAAGAACGAGAACAACAACCGCGCCGTGGCCGTGGCCGGCAAGCCTGTCAACACCTCATTGGAATTCCTTGCCAGCACTAACGAAAGCTACAAAACCACATATCCGGTAGTACTGAGCATAGACGGACACCACGTCGGCGTATCCAACGGCTATACACCCGCCGTGATTACCCACTATAATGACCTGTCCGACGAAGGCAACGCCCTCTGCATAAAGACCGTGGCCGGAGTGACCTACGACATGACGGACATCAACGCTTTGCTGGACCAGAGTGAAGAAAAAGACTTCGAAGTCGCCCGCAATGCGATAGTGGCGGAAGTTGAAAACAACGGCCGCATCTCTGTCCTGTTCTCGGCCAATGACGTTGCGGCAACCAAGGAGGAGCTTAATGCCATCACATACTCCGCGGAAGACGGGCTTGATGCTTCCGTGGCAAAACTCTCACCCGTTTTGGAGAAGTTCTACAAAAAGGCCGAAGGCAAGAAATTCTCCATACGCAACACGCCCGACACTTACTTCCTCACGGCCGCAAAGACGGAAATCCGCGCCCAGGATGCAACACTCGGACTGGACGGCGTTTTTGAGGTCAAATACAACGGCAACAAGAAGTACTACCTTCACGGCGTGTACAACGACGTGTACGTAAACAAGCCTGTAAGCTACAACACCGCCCCCACGACCTCAGCCACACCCGCCAACGACTTCTATATCGGAGCCCTTGACGGCAACACCAACAAGGTATACTTTGCAAACGAGACATCCGGCTACAATTCCATCCATTTCAGTACGTCATACAAATACTACACCTGCGGATGGACATACGAAGCAGGCAATTCGCAATGGGTCATAAGCGAAGTGACCGATGAGCAGTACGCCGGTCTTGAACCGTGGCCGGCTCTCACAAAAGCCGTAAACCTTGTCGCAGACTATTCCTTCGGAACAGGGCTCTGCCAATACAATCCCGAGAAGATAACGGCAGCCCGGGCCATGCTTGAGGCGAAGACTGCAAGTGCAGACGAAGTCAGTGTCGCCATAACGGCCATCTCACCCGACAACCTCACGCTCAACATGCCTGCCGAAGGCCAGTTCATACGCATCAAGGACTCCGCCGGCAACTACATGACCTGCAACAACAACACCACCGACAGCAAGATTGAATTCAGCTCCGCCCAGAACGAAAGTTCCGTGTTCTGCTACACGAGCAGTGCCCTCATCGCGTACAAGACCGGATTCTACGCCTCGCGCTCAAGCAACTTCCCGTGCAACATGACATCGGTAACTGCCGAAGGCGAAGGGACAGTCTACCACATACACACCTCCAGGCTAAACAAGGGCAAATACCTCGTGTCGTTCGGCGGTGACACCCGCTTCATGTATACGGCAGGCAACGCCGGCTCATACGCCAGCCCGTCTGTCGTGAACAACGCCGGCTACGAGTTCACCCTTGAAGAAGTGGAAACAATACCCGTAACCATAAGCGACGCCAAGATGGGAACCCTCTATTCGCCCATGGCCCTGCAGATACCCGAGGGCGTGACCGCCTATACCGGTGTCTACGACAGCCAGAGCAACAGCATCAGGCTGACCGCCCTAGAAGGGGTGATTCCCGCCAACACCGGAGTAATCATAGAGGGCGAAGCCAAAACCTATGACTTCACCACAACAACAGGCACGGAAGGCACAAGCTGCCTCTCTGGCACCGCACCCGGCATTGCCAATGTCACGGGAGCCTACACCCTGCAGGTCGTGGGCAACAACATCGGTCTCTACAAATACACCGGAGAGAATCTCAGCGGCTTCAAGGCATACTTCGTCAACAGCAGCGGCAGCAAGGGCTTCAGCTTCGTCAAGGACGACGACCCCACCGGCATCAGTGCCGCAGGGGCGGACATCACCGGCAGCGGCGAATGCTATGACCTGCAGGGCAACCGTGTGACCCTGCCGCTCAAGAACCGCATCTACATCCTCAACGGCAAGAAAGTATTGATAAAGTAAAACCGAGCTGTCCCGCAAGGGCGCAAAAAAACACAATGCCATCATGAAAAAGCACTATAACTCCCCCTCACTCGAGGTCATAACAATACAGAGCTGCACAACCCTCTGCGCATCAAAGATCACTGTGGGCAGTGATGACGAGACGGGCTCAGCACAACTCTCAAAAAAATTCTGGGGAGGCAGCATCTTTGACGATGAAGAAGAACCGGTAGACGACACAATGTCCGGCTTCTGACCCCCTCACGCAAAAAAAAAGCCAGGCTTGGAAACGCGCGCGTTTCCAAGCCTGGCTTTTTTTTTTTGCGGCTACCACAGGACAGCACCTTACGACAAACCCTGCGGCGCAGACGATGACAAAACAATCTAATTTGACCGACAAAAGTAGCAAAACGCCATTTTAGCACCCTTTAAAGTGTGTTTTTGTTATTTTTTCGGTGTGAAATATTGAAAAATGAAAGATTTTTTTGGCGGTATGCGTAATTTTGCAAAAAAAAGCAGTACTTTTGTCGGTGAAAACAGACCTCTGTCCAAACAACGCTACGCAATGGCAACGATAAGATTCACGAAGATGCATGGTGCCGGCAACGACTACATATATGTCAATGCCATGCAGTATCCGGTGGAGAACCCCGGGCGGGCCGCCGCGGAATGGAGCGACCGCCACAAGGGCATCGGCAGCGACGGGCTGATACTGATAGACCGCTCGGATGTCGCCGACTTCAAGATGCGCATGTTCAACAGCGACGGCAGCGAGGGCATCATGTGCGGCAACGGCATAAGGTGTGTGGGGAAATACGTCTACGACCATCGGCTGACTGCCTCAAAGACAGTGACAGTGGAGACCCTCGGCGGAATCAAGACGCTGCAGCTCTACACCGGGGCTGACGGTCTCGTGACAAAGGCGCGGGTGGACATGGGAGAGCCTCTTCTGGCCAACCCCGCCCAGTTCGCCCTCAACAACGGGGCCATGCTGGAGGGTGAAGTCACCGTGTCCGGAGAAGACGTAGTGAAGCACACCTACACAGGCACTTTCGTATGCATGGGCAACCCCCATTTCGTGATTTTCACCGACGACATCACACGTGTCGACCTTGCCCGCGAGGGGGCGGCGCTTGAGGTTCTGCCAGTCTTTCCGCAGAAGTGCAACGTGGAGTTCGCGCAGACGGGGAGCGACGGCACGGTGCGCACACGCGTGTGGGAACGCGGCACCGGCATCACCCAGGCCTGCGGCACCGGAGCCTGTGCCACGGCAGTGGCGGCAATCCTGACAGGCAGGGCATCCGGCAGTGTCACGATAGCCATGGACGGCGGCAACCTCGACATAGAATGGGACGGCTCGGGGCATCTGTTCATGACCGGACCCGCCGCCACCGTATTTGACGGGGAGATAGACACCAAGGACTGAAAAACCATCAAAACAGAAGACACACAACATTAATATATGGCACAGGTAAACGACAACTTCCTGAAACTCCAGAAGAGCTACCTCTTTGTTGACATAGCCAAGAAAGTGGCGGCATTCAAAGAGGCGCATCCCGAAGCCCGGGTGATAAGCCTCGGCATAGGTGATGTCACGCAACCGCTGGCTCCGGCAGTAATCCGGGCCATGCACAAGGCCGTGGACGAGATGGCGGATGCCGCGACATTCCGCGGCTACGGGCCCGAACACGGCTACGCCTTTCTGCGCGATGCCATCATAGCCAACGACTTCAGGCCGCGCGGCATAAATCTGGAGAGCGATGAGATTTTCGTGAACGACGGGGCCAAGAGCGACACCGGCAACATAGGCGACATTCTGGGAGGAGGCAACAGCATCGGCGTGACCGACCCCATATATCCCGTATACATAGACTCCAACGTGATGGGCGGCCGGGCCGGCGACTGCAAAGGCGGCCTGTGGAGCAACGTGTTCTATATGCCGTGTACCGCCGAAAACAATTTCACGGCGGAAATCCCCGACCGCAAAATCGACATAATATACCTCTGCTACCCCAACAACCCCACCGGCACGGTGATAACCCGCACACAGCTTGCCAAATGGGTGGACTATGCCATCCGCCACAGGAGCATCATCATGTATGACGCGGCATACGAGGCATACATACAGGATGACGGCATACCCCACTCCATCTACGAGATTCCCGGAGCCAGGCAGTGCGCCATAGAGTTCCACAGCTACTCCAAGACCGCCGGGTTCACCGGGGTGAGGTGCGGCTACACGGTAGTGCCCAAACAGCTCGTGGCCGTCGCCGCCGACGGCAGTGAAATCGGGCTCAACGGCCTGTGGGAGCGCAGGCAAAGCACCAAGTTCAACGGCACGAGCTATATCACGCAACGCGGCGCGGAAGCCATATACACGCCCGAGGGCAGGAAACAGGTGAAAGCCACGATAGACTACTACATGACCAACGCCAAGGTCATGCGCCGCACACTCGCCGCACAGGGCTTCGGGGTGTTCGGCGGAGAAAACGCGCCCTACATCTGGCTGAAGACCCCGAAAGGCATCAGCAGCTGGCAGATGTTCGACACCATGCTCAGCAAGGCGCACCTCGTGTGTACACCCGGTGCGGGCTTCGGTCCGAGCGGCGAGGGCTACGTGCGGCTCACGGCTTTCGGACGGCACGAGGACTGTGAGGAGGCGATGGAGAGGATAAAGAGACTGGAACTATAGGATACAACCCACGCCGGAGAGCGTGCCGCCCTGTTGCCAACCAGCGGAACGGATGCCCCCGGTACAAACAACAAACCACACATGGCAAAACTAAGATTCAATGTAGTTGAAGAGGCCTTCAAGAAAAAGGCCGTCGAGGTAAAGGCTCCGGCAGAACGCCCCGCCGAGTACTACGGCAAGTATGTGTTCAACAAGGAGAAGATGTTCAAGTATCTCCCGCTGAAGACCTACAACAAGCTTTGCGACGCGATTGAAAACGGCACCCGCCTCGAGCAGTCGGTGGCCGACGAGATAGCGCAGGGCATGAAGAAATGGGCGGAGCAGTTCGGCGTGACACACATTACCCACTGGTTCCAGCCGTTGACTGAGGGCACGGCCGAAAAGCACGATGCTTTCATTGAGCACGACTTCAAGGGCGGAATGATAGAGGAATTCAGCGGCAAGTCGCTCATACAGCAGGAGCCCGACGCGTCGAGCTTCCCCTCCGGCGGCATACGCTCCACGTTCGAGGCGCGCGGCTACAGTGCCTGGGACCCCGCATCGCCCGTGTTCGTCATCGGCGACACACTGATGATACCCACTGTTTTCATCAGCTACACAGGCGAAGCCCTTGACTACAAGGCCCCGCTGAAGAAAGCCCTTGCCGCCGTGGACAAGGCTGCAACCGGCGTGTGCAAGTATTTTGACCCCAACGTGACGAAAGTCACCGCCAACCTCGGATGGGAACAGGAGTACTTCCTCGTTGACGAGGGACTGTACTCGGCCCGTCCCGACCTGCTGCTCACCGGGCGCACACTGGCAGGCCACGACTCCGCCAAGAACCAGCAGATGGAAGACCACTACTTCGGCGCCATTCCAGAGCGCGTGGCGGAGTTCATGAAAGACCTTGAGATACAGGCTCTCGAACTCGGCATTCCGTGCAAGACACGCCACAACGAGGTTGCCCCCAACCAGTTTGAGCTGGCGCCGATCTACGAGGAGTGCAACCTCGCCGTAGACCACAATATGCTCATCATGGGACTCATGCGCAAGATCGCCCGCAAACACGGATTCCGCTGCCTGCTCCACGAAAAGCCGTTTGCCGGCATCAACGGTTCGGGCAAGCACGCCAACTGGTCGCTCTCCACAGACACCGGGGTGGTGCTGCACAGTCTGGGCAAGACACCCGAAGACAACCTGCGCTTCATCACCTTTGCCGTGGAGACTCTGATGGGAGTCTACAAGCACAACGGATTGCTGAAAGCCTCCATCATGAGTGCCACCAACCAGCACAGGCTCGGGGCCAACGAGGCGCCGCCCGCCATCATATCCTCGTTTCTGGGCAAGCAGATTTCACGGGTGCTTGACAAGATAGAGAACTCCACCTCGGAGGAACTCGTCTCCATAAAGGGATCGGAAGCCCTCAGCACGGACATTCCGCAGATACCCGACCTCAAGTTGGACAACACCGACCGCAACCGCACGTCGCCGTTCGCGTTCACGGGCAACCGTTTCGAGTTCCGCGCCGTAGGCTCGCAGGCCAACTGCGCCGAAGCCATGACTGTGCTCAACACGGCCGTGGCTGAAGCCCTGACCAACTTCAAGGAGCGCGTGGACAAGCTCATCGCCGCCGGCACCGACAAGATTGCCGCCATCATCAAGGTGGTGCGCGAGGACATAAAGGCATGCAAGCCCATACGCTTCGAGGGCAACGGCTACTCCGACGAGTGGAAAGCAGAGGCCGCAAAGCGCGGGCTTGACTGCGAGACTTCGTGCCCCGTCATCTTCGACCGCTACCTTGACCCTGAGAGCATCAGGATGTTCGAGAGCATGAACGTCATGACGGAACACGAGCTCAAGGCACGCAACGAAATAAAATGGGACACGTTCACCAAGAAGATACAGATTGAGGCGCGCACGTTCGGCGACATGGCGATGAACCAGATAATCCCCGTCGCCACGAAATACCAGAGCATGCTCATCGACAACGTGAGCAAGGTCGCCACGACATTCTCTCCGAAAGAGGCCGGTGAACTCAACGCCGACAACATCGACATCATACGCCAGATTTCAAACCACACACGCTTCATCATCGAAAACGTCAACGCAATGGTCGAGGCGCGCAAGGTGGCCAACAGGATAGAGTCGGAAAGGGAGAAGGCCGTGCAGTACCACGACACCGTACAGCCGTATCTTGACACCATACGCTACCACATAGACAAACTCGAGCTGATTGTAGAGGACGAGCTGTGGGTATTGCCCAAATACCGCGAACTGCTCTTCATACGATAAACCCGTCCGCAAGAGCCGGAGGCAAGACTTCCGGGCAAGCGGAACAACGCAGTGCCGGTTTTCCCGAGATGGTATTTCGGGAAAACCGGCACTGCATTGTTCCACACGGCGTTCCACAGGATGCCGCTTTCCGGCAGCAAGGAAGTACGGGCGGAGTTTGGCGCACAGAAGCTTCTCCAAACGGGGAAAAAAGCGTATATTTGCAGCAAAACCGTTTCGTCATGACAAGAAGACTGTACCGTTCCGTCACCATGCGCGCGCTGGGCACGCTGCTGGCAGGCGCACTAATAATAGCTTTTCCCGAAAACGCCACAAGATATCTGGTCATGAGCATCGGGTTGCTGTTCCTCGTTCCCGGCATGCTGTCCATTCTCACATATTTCACAGACAGGAACAGGAGCAAGGACAAAACCACCGCACAGGACAACGGCGGGGTACGCGATGACCGGGCGGACAAGGGGCAGCCTCTCTATTTTCCGACAATAGGGCTCGGAAGCTGCCTGTTCGGTCTGATGCTGCTGTTGTTTCCCTCCGCATTCAAAGACATACTGGTTTACCTGCTGGGAGCGTTTGCCGTTGTTGCGGCTGTAGTGCAGGGCGCAAACATCCACAAGCTCGGCAAGGTATACAGGACAAGCTCACTCATGTATGTGGTGCCAGTGCTGGTAGGCATCGCCGGAATTGCCGTCATCGCCCTCAACCATTATGCCCTGACGGCGGATGAGGCTACCGTGCAAAGCCTGGGGACGGTTTCAGTGCCGCCGCTCATCGCGGGTTTTGCCTTCGTGGCATACGGCCTGTCGGAAACGGCATACGCGCTGTACTTCCGCAAACCGGCAATGAGAGATGCACAGCCTGCTTCGGAAACAGTGCTTACACTCACACTTACACGCCACGGACAGACCGTGGAAAACGACAGGCGCATTCTGCAGGGACAGTCGCCGGGACACCTGAACGATACAGGGATAGCCCAGGCGCAGGCTTTGCGCGACACGCTCCGTGCATCGGACTACGACATCATGGTCTGCAGCGACCTCGAGCGCACAAGGCGCACTGCGCAGATAATCAACGACAAGCTCCAGCTCCCCATTGAATATACCCCACTGCTCAGGGAGCGCGACTGGGGAGAGTATACCGGCATGCACATAAGCGAGATTACGCTGCCGCCGTCGCAGTTTCCGCCGTCCGTGGAGAATTCGGAACAGCTTGCGGAACGCGCGCACCGTTTCATCGCCTTCCTGCTGGAACACTACGCCGGCAAACGCGTGCTTGCCGTGGGACACGGCTATTTCAACCGCTGCGTGCAAGCCACTATAGAACACAAGACCGTGCGCCAGACCCCACGGTGGGGAAATGCGGAAACAAGGACGTTCATGATTTCCCGTGAAACGGCTTCCCACACAGCCCCGACCGATTTTCTGGTCAGCGAAGACTAATCTCAAAGGGAGGGTCAGCGAGGAATATTCTCAAAGGAAGGTTTGCAAGCCTCCTCCATCAAGCATCAGCAACATCCTCTTTGCGGGGCGGAACTTTTCGCCCTGCCCCGCAAAACCGTTGTCCACAGGCCGCACCGCACTTGGCAACACCACGAAGCCTTCCGGACGAAAAAAACTCTGATCTGGCGAAATTTTTGCTTGTTCTCCCCGATGCGTTCCGCCCGAATGGCAGTTGCGTTTCGGCGGAAACGCAATTGCCATTCGGGCGGAACGGATTTCCGTTTCGGGCGAAACTCCACCGTAAGACCAACTCCCGCAACCGTCATCTCAAGCTTTTTTTTTCTCCGCACGAACCTTTTTCCCGCGCGGTCTTTCCGCAACTGTTCCGGATGGGTTCCGGCTGTTTTACAATCACCGGATATCCAGGCATGCTTATCCCCACTGTTTTTCTGATGCATCCGGCAAATATGCTCCCGGTTTGCTCTCCGTTTTGACCAATTAAATGTAATTTTGCACCTTGATTCACATCAGCGAACAATGAGCGTCTGGAAGACAGTACTGTTTATATTCTCCATATTGTTTGCCCTTGCCATAATATGCCTTGTCTTTCCTGAAAACGGAATCACCGCAGGCGGTATCGAGTTCCGGTTCCCGTCGCTGACCGAGGTGATAACACCGGCGGAGCAGCCCGACGACAACAAGCAACCTGCGGACAAAGAAGTGCAAAGGCAGATTGACGTTCTCCGCAATGCCAAGAAAAAGGAATTCGACGATTTCTGCCGGAATTCTCCGACCCGCATATTCACGCCCGGCAACAACGCAGCATATCTTGACCCGTTTTTCGAGGCTCTCGACAATGCCGGAAAAGAACCCGTGCGTATAGTACACTACGGGGACTCGCAGCTTGAGACCGACCGCATGACATCGGCTCTGCGCGAACACTTCCAGTCCAGGTTCGGCGGCGGCGGAGTGGGAATGGTGCCGGCCGTACAGCCCATAGCCACGTTCACCATGTCGCAAACCGCCAGCCCGGAACTTCAGCTGTACCGTGCGTTCGGTTCGGCGGACTTCCGCGCCAACCATCACCGCTACGGTCCCATGGCGGCAATGTCGAGGCTTGACGGCACGGTCACGCTGTCGTTCAGCAGCCGAGGAAAAAAGAAGTTCCCGCACTGCCAGCAGTTCCGGAAAATTTCCGTCGTAATGAAAGGCAGCGGAACGATGAGCGCAAGCTGTGCTGACAAGACATTCCCTCTCTCGCCGGATTTCGGCGATGTGGACATGGTGAGGATATACAGTGCGGAACTGCCCTCGCCCACCACAAAGACCCGCCTAACCATAAGCGGCAATATGGACATATACGCCATAATGCTTGACGGGACAGACGGAGTGTCAATGGACAACGTGCCGATGAGAGGATGCTCCGGGACGGTGTTCACAACCATAGACCGGAGCACCATGACCCCTTTCTTCAGGCGGCAGAACGTGCGGCTGATAATATTGCAGTACGGTGGAAACGCCGTGCCGTATCTCAACGGCATAAAGAGCATATCCGCCTATACTGACAACATAAGGCAACAGATCCGCCTTTTCAGGGAGATGGCTCCCAAAGCCTGCATTTTGTTCATAGGCCCGTCTGACATGTCCACACGCATCAACGGCACAATGCAATCATATCCCCACCTGGAGGACGTGGCGGTTGCACTGCGCAAGGCAGCCAACGAGGAAGGGGCCGCATTCTGGGACATGTACAAAGCCCAGGGAGGACGCAACTCCATGGTGGAATGGGTCGAGGCAAGACCGCAGCTTGCAGGAAGCGACTACATACACTTCACACCGCTGGGCGCCGAGAAGATGAGCCAGATTCTCTATGACACATTCCGGCTGTACTACAGGTACTACAAATTCCGCACAGACCCCGGCAACGAGTTCTGACCCGCCGCCACGCAGTACACACGACACACAGAAGCACCAGACCAAAACCGCACAAAATGACAACAAGGAAAAATGCAATAATACTGACTGCCATTGCGCTCGCCGCATCCGCCTGCGCAAAGGGCAGGCATTTCAGGCTGGCAAGAGTACCCATACCGCAAGACACGCTCTGCATCAAAGCCGACCGGGCGCATCTGGTTTTTCCCGGCAACCATGACGCATTCGACCTCTTCTACAAAAAGCTCGCCAAACTGCTTGTAAGGGGAACCAACAGAATAAACATCCTCCATATGGGAGGAAGCCATGTACAGGCAGGATACTTGACAGACCGCATACGCAACAATCTGACCCGGATGCACGACAGTACCAATGTTTTCCGCGCCAAGGCCGCCGACCGGGGAACCGTGTTTCCGTTCCGTGCCATAAACACCAACGCCCCGACGAACTACACCATATCGCACACAGGGCAATGGCGTGCCAGCAAGTGCATATCCGCCACACAGGATGCAATACTCGGGCTGTGCGGCATCGCGGCCGTGACAAACGACGAGACAGCCTCGCTGACATTCCGCCTGCACGATGACACCTACAGTTTCAGCAGAATACGCGTACTGGGCTATTCGCCGCAGTCGTCCTCCTTTCCCGTCATAGCCATGGGGACGGACACCATCTTCCCCGCCGTCAGCGACAACGGCAGCGGCTATCTGTTTCACTTGCCTTCACCGACAACCCAATGCACGGTGTCGTTCTGCAACGTCAGCGACAGCAGCACCTTTGTAGTGCGCGGACTTATGCCGGAAAGCAACCGCCCGGGCATAACATACTCCGAATCAGGCATAAACGGAGCATCTGTTCCAGCATGGCTCAACTGTGCCGCACTGGAAAAAGAGATGGAACTGCTCTGCCCAGACCTGATAATCTTCGGCATAGGCATAAACGACGCCGCCACCACATACGACAACTTTGACCCCGAAACATTCAAGGACAACTACCGCAAGCTGATAGGCAGGACAAGGAAAGTGTCGCCCAAGGCGGCACTGCTCTTCATAACCAACAACGACTGCTGCCAGTCAATGCGCATCAGAAAGCCCAACCTCAACACGGCGAGGGTGGAACAAGCCTTCATGGAACTGGCAGAGGAATACAACGGAGCCGTGTTTGACCTCTACCGGGTGATGGGAGGACAGAACTCCTCGGCCGTATGGGCACAACAACAACTGATGCGGGAAGACCGGGTGCATTTCACCGAAAGCGGATACCAGACAGTGGGAGACCTCATCTACAATGCTCTGGCTGAAGATTTCGAAAACAGCACAAGCCGCTGACAAAAAAGGCGACCTGAACCGCATAGCACTACAAGATGGAACAACCTGCCGATTTCATGATACTGCTTTGGGAATACATCGTCAGCGTATTCTCATTCAATCCCAACAGTCCGCTACTGTTCACACAGTTTCAGTTCTGGGCTTTCTTTGCACTGGTATTCACGCTCTTCGCCCTGTTCAAGAACAGGATTCTCCTGCGAAACACCTACCTCATGTTTGTCAGCCTGCTGTTCTACTACAAGACAAGCGGACTGTTTGTGGGACTGCTGGTGTTTGTGACCGTCTCGGATTTCCTCATAGCCAAAAGGATATACCGCGCCAGACAGGACAACTCCACGACAAAAGCCCGGCTGCTGCTCTGCCTCAGCGTACTGATAGACCTGAGCATACTGTGCTATTTCAAGTATGCCTATTTCTTCGCAGACTTCGTCAACAGCATTTTCGGCACAGACATTCATGTGACGAACGTCATGGCAAGCGCAGGCAACGCCATGACAAACAGCAATTTCTTTTGTGTGGACAACATAGTCCTGCCCGTTGGCATTTCGTTTTACACGTTCCAGATAATTTCCTATACGACAGATGTATACAAGGGACTCATTAAACCAGTACACAATATATTCAACTTCGGCTTTTTCGTCAGTTTCTTTCCGCAGCTGGTGGCCGGTCCCATTGTCAAGGCCAGCGACTTCATACCACAGATATACCGCAAATACAGCCTCAGCAGGATGCAGTTCGGCATCGCCGTGTTCTGGATCATAAACGGACTGCTGAAAAAAATCATTCTGAGTGACTACCTTGCCGTCAATTTCATAGACCGCGTATTTGACAACCCGCATCTGTTTACGGGATTTGAGAACCTCGCCGCACTGTTCCTGTACTCGCTGCAGGTCTACGCCGACTTTTCGGGCTACACCGACATTGCCATAGGCCTGTCGCTGCTGATGGGCTTCCACTTGCCGCCTAACTTCAACTCGCCATACAAAGCCCCCAACTGCTCGAATTTCTGGAAGAGGTGGCACATTTCGCTCTCCCGGTGGCTGCAGACATACCTGTATATACC